>NZ_JBJDXL010000484.1:3755-11394 GCF_051866655.1 Intestinibacter sp. | reverse complement strand
AATATTCTTTATACACGAAAATGCTTAGTTATATTGTCTGATGGTAGTATAATGATTACGTCTATGATTTCTCATGAAAATAAATGGAAATGGGATACAGTTGGTAATAAGGATGTATTATATTGGTTTTTAATTCCAGAATCTCCAAAAGAATAAAAAAATATGACAAGAGAAGAACAAATAAAAAACGAAGCTACTAATTATGGATATAAGGTAGCTGCTGGAAGTCCCAAAAGAGGATATATTAGTGAAGCCTTTAAACAAGGAGCTAAATGGGGTGACCGATCCTACAGTATATTATGAGTAAAATTGTATTCTTTATAGTATCTGGAGTTTTACTGGTATTTATTATCTTTCTATCTGTAATGAATATTAAAGAGCAAATTAGAAGACATAAAGAGATGGTGGAAAGAATTAAGCTACTAGAGAAGTAGAACTTAATCTGTTATTGTAAAAGTAATAACTTTATAAAATGGTAAAAAGAGGTCAAATAAAAGAAGATCCCGAATCACATACCTTCAGAACAGAAGAAGAATGTTGGGAAGAGATAAAGAAACATGAGCCATTCGGTTGGGTAATTACTAAGGATAGCAAGCACCCTAGACATATATGTGCAATATATACCACTAAAGAAGATTTAGTTCTTAGATTTAGCGATATGCCTAATAAGGACTTCTGTGTATGGCTTGTAGAAGAACATTGCACTTTTCTTGATGGTTCACCTTTTAGAGTAAATGTATGACACGATATGAAGCTTTACAGAAAACATTAGAAATTATTAAGAAATATCCAGATATACAAGAAGATCTTAAAGAAATAGTAGATGCGTTATTATCTCCACCTTGGATAGGAGTAAATGAAGAACTACCCTATATCTACGCAGATATGGTAACTTCTTCAGGAGATAGAACTGAATTAGTTGCAGTTAAGAGAGAAGATGGGACGCAGGACTATGGCTACATGGTATATAAAGATAAATGGTACTGGGTTACTGAATCAAATAGTGATTCTCCAGTAGCCTATTGGATGTTTATTTAATTTTTTTTTCTTATGATTAGTTTTATTATTGGAATTGTAGCAGGCTATTTAGCTTTCCGAATTTGGCATTGGAATAGAGTTAAGTTTTATGTGACTAAAGACTTTAATGGAGAACTTAGACTATTTATGTGTAAGCCTAAAAGAACCAAAGAAGGTAGATGGTTTGCAACTAAAGAAGGAGTTTTAATAGCTACAGAACCAGACTTTGGAATGTATGGAATAGATCTAGAAGAATATAGAGATATTGACTTCGATACTCCAACATCAGTAACAATTAAAGTAAAAGATGGAAAGAATTGAACACCCTAAATATTACAATAGCGACCCTAGTGGAATTGAATGTCTTGAAGTAATAAGGCATAGGAATTTCAATATAGGAAGTGCTATGAAATATTTATGGAGGCATGGTCTTAAAACAGAAGAAGGAATAGCTGATAAAGATAAATCTATTGAAGATTTAAAGAAAGCTATCTTCTATATTAACGACGAAATAGAGAGAATAGAGAAGTATGACTAATATATTTGTACTTGTATTAGTAGGAGTAGCTCTCGCTGCAACTACATTTACACTCGCTATGTTTTGTATAATTGCATATAAAATATTTAAGAATGTACGATAAAATAAAAGACTTTCTTATTAATTCTGGTATACTAATGCTTTCATGCTTGTATCTACAATAGGATTTTTTCTTTTAATATCTATTGTATGTGGGTTTGGAGTATTTCTTTATTTGCCAATTACTATTATAGGCTTACTTCTAGTTAATATATTCTTGCTAGGGTCTGCTTGGTTAGGAAATAAAATTTCTAATATAATTATAAAGAAATTAAAAAAAAAAACAAAAAAAAATGAAAAGAGAGTTTAATAAGGAGGCACAGAGTGTTTTAAATAAGGTCTTAACTGATATTCATTGGCAAAAAATAAAACAGAATAAATTAATAGAAGAAGCTAATGAATTGCCTAGTACAATATCTAATTTAATAGGGGAATATGTACAGATCGGAGATAAGAATTATATGTTGGTTGGCAAAGCAAAGCAAGTGTTTTCTGATGTAGTATTTCTTTACGGTCCAGGATTATCTCTATACTCTTACCATGGCTTAGATGAGACTGGCTGTCTTATGGAATTTCGTAGTATAATGGTAAATCCGCAATGTCTTGATGATGTAAAAATAATAACAAGAGAAGAATTTAATACAGCAGTTCTAAGCTATGTAGATAAGTTCCTAGTTGATATTACTGAGAATAATTGGGTAAAAGAACACAATAAAATTTAACAATATGAGTAAAAAGTTATTAGAAGAGCGAAAAGAGTTGCTAAGTAGATTAGCCGAAATTAATTCATCTTTATCAGATGAAGAAAAAATTCAGTCTTTTATAGGACAATATATTAAGATTGATAGAAATTGTTATATGAAAGTAGATAAGGTAGAACCAGATTATGGGGATGCTATGTTCTATGGGACTGTTATTGACTTTAGATTTGAAGGATGTGATGATAGTAGTTTAAAGACTATAACTTTCATGGACGATGGTGAAAAAGAGTTTTGTGATAATGAGTTTGATAATGTTCCTATATTGTCAAAAGAACAATTCGATAAAATGGTTAGGGATAGAGTAACTCAAATATTAGACAAAATATAAAAATACTATGAATGATCTATCTAAGTATATAGGCAAAATAGTGGAAATACGTTTTGCTTATTACCCAGCAGACGCATTTGTATTAATTATTAAAGTAGATAATAAATTAAATACAGTATTTGGATATTGTGTTATTTATGAGGCAGATTATCCTATAACTAGAATAATCATTGACGAAGATTGGCATTGTGATTGTAATCAAAATGAAATAGGGAGGATTCTTACTAGAGAAGAAGCACAAGAGGTCTTTGATAGATGTAGACAAGAACTAGAAAACAGATTTGAAAATGTTATATTTAATAATATTCGGAATAATAGTTCTACTACTGTACATTAGATATGGATTTGAATTCGATGTAGTATATATTGAAGGAAAGAAACATATAATAGTATGGTATTGGGCTAGTACTGATCCTTTGACAATGTATAGGGATTATAAAATATTAATATAATGGATAAAAATGTTTCAACTGGAGATATAAGTCTCTTAGGAGTACTTACTATAGTATTTATTGTACTTAAACTATGTGGAGTTATTAATTGGTCATGGTTCTGGGTATTGTCTCCTATAATCATTCCAGCAATACTTATTTTACTATTTTTACTTATAGTATATGTGTTCTTCCATTACAGAAAAACAAGATAAGCTGAGAAAACAGCGAGATGAATTGCAAAAAGAAGTAAATGCAATTCAGAATAGAATAGATGAGTTAGAAATAGAAAAGTACAATGCTGATAAATATCTCAACTGTTATATAAAGACAGAAATAGGTAATACTATCAACATTATGTATGTAAAGAAGATAACAAGATTATCTTCTGGACCTAAATTTACTGGTCCAGTAGTTGAATATCATAGCTACTTAAAAGGAAATAATATTGTAAGTCTATATACAGAATACTCTATTTCTAGTATACCGTGGAAGAATTTAGGTAGTAGAATTACTATTATTACCAAAGAAGAAGCGGTTAAATTAGTAAATAAATATATTGAATTTGTTAATTTCTTTAAATGATTACTAAAAAGATTTATTAGAAAATGGATTTCAAAGTACTGGTTCATGGAATAATAGAAACTACTATATTAAAGCGGGCTTTGAAATAGTAGACCACAATGGAATATTCCGAACTGATGAGGATCATTTATCTGGATATGGTAAGGAAATTAAGACAATAGAGGAACTTAACAGAGTAGCAAATGCTTATATACTCTGGCAAATTTAGACTCTAACAGAGAGTATAGAACAAGATAAACAAGAGTTAGAAAAGCTAAAAGCTATAATAAGTACTAATATAAAATAGACATTATGAAAGCAAAACATAAGAGAGCAAATTTAGAAGCGGCAAAGAAGTGGTGGGAATCTCTACCACAAAGAGACAAGGATTCTACTACCAAGCCTGGAAGTATCAATCAAAGAACAGCTTATTCAGCATGATAATAGAAGAATCTGATTTTAGGTTAATTCCCGAAAGTGAGACTGTTCCAAAGTTTGATTTAGAACTGCTATATACTATTAAACCTAGAGGGGGAGAAGCTAGGACGGAGTTCAAGCCTAGCGGATATGGTATTACTTTGGAATATGCAATTAAAAAGATTGCTCACTTTAGAATAAGTCAGAAACATAAAGATGAAGCTATTAGATTATTAGATTATTTTAACGAATTTAAAAAAGAATTGGAAGATCTAAAGAAGCTATGTCAGATAGTAGATATGCCAATTAATGAAGACCCGAATTAATATTTATGGAAAAGAAAATTGAACCAGTAGATGTTCACAATGATGAACTAATGGTATCTCTTGGAATTAGAGTGCCTCTTTACTCTATTGACTATTCTGTATTTGAAAAGACTGATAAAGAGAAAGAGCAGCTACGAACTGAAAGGGCAAAGCATAAGGAAGATATGAGAACAGGTACTAAACCTATACCATATATTCCTATACAAGCTAAATTAGTTGTATATTTGAAGAAGAATAATAAGTTCCCTAACTCTACTTATTCTTCTATTTGTATGCAGCATGAAATATTTAATAAACTAGGGTTCTTTGCTGAGATTACTAAGTCTGGCAATATTAGAAACCTAGTTAGTAAATATTCTTATAATGGGAAAATGTATAAATCAGGAGAATATCCCTTCTGGCACTATTAAATATGAAGGTACACTTATAGAACAATTACCTTTTTATCTATATGAGCTTACTATCTATCTGTACTGGAAAGGAGGATGTGGAATAAGGTCTAATAAGTTTATTAAGACTAGTAAACCTTTAAACATAACCACTTCATGTATTAGAAGAAAATGGAAGAACTATATAGCAGAAAAGAGTATTGTTCTACTAGGTGCGCCTGTTGAATTTATTAATAATTTAAAAGAAAATCAAGTAAATGGACAAAGTAACCGAAAGAGTAGAAAGAGGAATCTTCGTTGATTTTAAAGGAGAGAAGCATTACATTACTGTTGTAGGAATCCGTAAAGAAGTTAATAACGGAGTGACACTAAGTATTGGTGTATCTATATGTGCTCCAGAAGATGAGTATAATGAGGAAATTGGTACTAATCTAGCATACGATAGAGCTACTAATAGTGAGCCTATTTTTACTGCTAGTAATAAGAAAGATATTAACTGCGCTTATATTGATGCTATTCTTAAATCCGAGATCGAATATATCAAGCAAAGACCTCAGAAGTATCTAAGAGATTATTGGAGTAAGTATGAGAAGTACAGGAAGGAAATTGAATTACTAGATGATGCAGAATATCCTATTTATAAGTATGAAGATGCTTACAATTTCTTCATTAAGAATCCAAAGGAATATATTAAATGGAAGAAAGCCGTAGAATTTCAGCTAAGAAAGCGTGGTTGCCATATTTAATAGTTACCCTTCTAATAGTATCTATTGGCTTTAATATATGGTTTCTTATTAAACCTAAACCAACTTATATAGATACTACTATATATGAAGAAGAACGAAAGGAATTACTGCGCGGATTAGATTCTATTAATAACTTAATTAACTCAAATAAGAATAACTATGAGAAAACTTGTAGTGTTATTTCTACTACTACTTTTAGTCAAGATTCCTTGTTTGTCACAGAATACCTTAACTCAAGACTCCATAAAGCTGAGTAGTGAGCAATTAAAGGAAGTTAGACTAATAATAGAAGAGAATAAGTTTCTTACTACAGAAAACTCTTTATTAAAAGAGAAAGTTGATAACATAGGGCAGCAGAATAGTATTCTTATTAAGGAAAATGAGGTAATTAAGAAAAACTATAATGAAGAGTTAAACCTAGTTAATAGGAAACTAAAGATCTCAAATGTAATAAAGATAGGTAGTATATGTCTTAATGTAGGATTACTTACATGGCTAGTACTAAAGTAAGTAGGGATAAATTTGGCAATATATTAAAACATCCAGAGAGGACTTGTAAAGAGTGTAAATTATATCCCTGTTTTCCAGAGATAGGATTATGTTCTTCTGATTTTGCCGCTTTTGGTTGTATTTATTATGAAGCCCGTAACCGTTCTAGCCGAACTAGTAGCAAAGGTAAATGACTTATATACTACTTATGTATTTGAGTGCCTAGATGAAGATGTTAGGAAATATTCAAAGTACATTATGTGTACTAGATTTCCTAACTGGGAGCATAGAGATATACAGATAGGAGAGATAGGATTCTTGAACTATAGGGAAGTAATTGCAGGAGTAGATAAATGGTTTGATGGAAAGGAATTTGTTAATTATAGGTATGATGGAATCCACTTTCTGAAATTTGTTGAAAAACCAATAGTCCAAGACCATAAGTTTGTTATTTAGATTAATCTTAAAAATAATTTATATGAAGAAAATACTATGACAGTAATGAAAGACAAGCTCATTAAGGCAGTGGAGGACAAGAAAAATGATATTAATCTGTTTGTTTGGAAGTTTCCAAAGAAAGCAGATAAAACTCAGGAAGAAATTAAGCTAGTAGATGCTACCCCTGATCAACTAATATCATTCTATAAGCATTGTCAGTCTATGCTTTATAGTGATGATAAGGTAAATCCTGGAAGATATACTTTGCTTAACCTTATTAATGAGCAGAGAAGAAAGTGTAATGTAGAATTGTATCTAAGGCAGCTGGAGGACGGATCTTTGTGTAGAGACGGGCAGCCATATCCAAGATACCTGTATTTCCAAGATATTCGGTCATTTATTGATCAGAATAAAGAGAAATTTGAAGGCGAGGATTGGAAATCTTTATCTATTTCTGCCGTTACTGGTGATATGCCTAGAGAGTACAAGAGAATCTCTATTAATGAAGTAATGGATGGTTGTCTTGATCAGCTTGGTGTACTATCTACTAAGCACATTACATTTAGCTTTATCTTGAATCTTGGTATTTGTCTTACTAATGCTGAACTTAAAGAGTTTGACGAGAAAGATAAGGATGGAAAGACTAGGAGTAAATTGGAAGTAATTAAAGAGAGATTGGGACTAAAGGATAGTGTCCGCTTAATGGTAAAAGATGGTGGACTTACTTACAAGGAATTTAGAGCTATGATTAATCTTAAAGCTAAGGTTAAATACTCTGAACTTACTCCCGATCAGCTTGTTACTTTGAGAAATAAAGTCTTGTTCCGTCTAGAGAAAGAAGTTCAATATCATATATCGCAATGGGAGGATAGAATACGTCAAATCAAGCTTGTTTGTAAAGCTAGAAATATTGAACTCCCAGAAATGGATTAGAATAAATGACTAGGGATGAAAGACAAGCTATAGCTAAGGATAAATGGTTAAAACATAATGGAATCGGGACATTAGTGCAACCTACTGGGTGTGGTATTATTTAAAAATGCCGTTTTACTAAGGAATTAGTAAAATTATTACTGACCAATATCGGGGAAAGCCTGGAATGGTAATCCCGAGATAAGTATAGAAATTAAAGGGTCTATACCATCGTACAGCGTAG
>NZ_JBJDXL010000484.1:0-3655 GCF_051866655.1 Intestinibacter sp. | reverse complement strand
ATAAGTGGATGAAAAGGTACGCGATACTATAGAGAATAATAATCTATAGAAGTACGAATAAAAAGTCGTACGATAATAGGATAGAAAACAGTAACTGCACTAAAATGTTTAAAGACAGTACTTACTGCATATCCGAATCTATCTATATTAATTGTTGTACCCACTAGTATCTTAAAAGATCAGTGGAAATCACAATTAGATAGCTGGGGCTTAGGTTTAAATGCAAATGTAGAGGTCATCAATACCGTAGTAAAGAGAAACGACTACAAAGTAGACATTCTAGCACTTGATGAGGTACACCGATACGCTGCGCCAGTATTTGAACGTGTATTTGAGGCTGTACAGTATAAATTTGTATTAGGACTAACAGCTACTTTTGATAGATTGGACGGAAAACATGAAATTATAGCTAAATATTGTCCCGTTGTTGATATAATTACTCCTGCTGAGGCTTTGGCAAACCAATGGGTTTCCGAATATAAGGAATACCTTGTATTAATTGATGTTGATAACATAGAAGAGTACCAAAAGTGGAATAAAGAGTTTCAGACTCACTTTGAATACTTTAATTTTGACTTCAACCTAGCCATGTCATTACTTGGTCCAACTGGCTTTATCAATAGAGCAAAGTTACGAGATCAAAGATGTCCTAATGGTACTGAAGCTGAAAGGAAAGAAGTATTCAAACAGATTACTTATCATGCAACTGCCTTTATGAGGTGTATTCAGCAGAGAAAAGCATTTGTTAATAATCATCCGAAAAAATTAGAACTTACTAGGAAGATAATAAATGCTAGACCATTCTCTAAAATAATTACTTTCTCCAATAATATTAAGATGGCTGAAGCTATTGGTATTGGAAAGGTATATAGCGGAAAAGACACTAAGAAGAAAGGAAGACTTACAATGGAAGAATTTGCGAATGGTGATTTCCAAGTGATAAATACCATTCAGAAATGCAATGAAGGCATGGATTTGAAAGGATTATCAGTGGCAGTTATACTAGGATTAGATTCTTCTAAGACTAAAGCTGTACAGAGGCTTGGGAGAATTATCCGCAAGGAAAATGATAAGGAAGCTGAAGCATTCAACTTAGTTATCAACGATACAATAGAAACTAAGTGGTTTGAGAATAGTCATGGAGGATCTAATTATATAACCATTGATGAAAAGGGCTTAGATGCTGTCCTAAATGGAGAAGAACCAAGTCCCTATGTAAAAAGACTAAAAGATTACCAATTTAGGTACTAATGTAATTATTAAATTTCCGAGAGGAAACTAAACTTTGCAGTTTATAGATTAATATTCAATATATATTAATTAATAAGCTGTTGAAAAATTTAACATTCACTTTGGAAGGAGAGCTTATGTTCTTAAAGAAGTATAAGTTATCTCCTAATGAACTAATGTTTATTCGTACCCTTTTAGTTATGCAAGATGATTCTAATGAGATTCCATTTAAAGATTGTATTGAAATGTTACATGATGCAGGAATCAATTTACGGGAACTCATTATATCTTTACAGGATAAGGGTATTATCTTAAAAAGTTTTAAAGTCCCTTCTGAAGGGCAAGCATTTGATCCTTATTCAATACCAGTAAATAAAACAGTAATTAAAGGACTATATAAGAGTTCTTTTGAAATAGGAAAGGAGTTATTTGAAGTATATCCTCAGTTTGGTAACATCAATGGATGCGTAGTGCCACTAAGAGGAGTCTCGAAGAAGTTTAATAGTCTAGAAGATTGCTATTTTAGATATGGCAAAGAGATAAGGTGGAATCCAGAATTGCATAGTGAGATAATAGAACTAGTTAAATGGGCAAATGATAATAACATATTAAATTGCAGTTTAGCTAGCTTCATTATCAATAATGGATGGAATGACTTAAAGGCTCTTAAAGAAGGTGACGGAAATATAAACTATGATGCAGTTAAGCTAATATGATAAAAGGCAAAGAAGCGTTCTATCAATTAGTTAATGAAGGACGAGAGGGACATAATGTAGGACTGCCTATAGGTTCTCCTAAGCTAGAAATGTATATGGATGGATACCTTCCAGGCACAAGCTATCTCATAGGAGGAGGTTCTGGAAGTGGTAATGAAATATTGCCGTCTATATGAGGAATCATATAGATTATCATTAACCAAAATCGGGGAAGACTGTGATGTTAATCCCGAGGTAATTACCGAAACTAAAGAGTCTGTAACACCGTACAGCGTAGAGACTGAACCTGCAAAAGCAGAATAAAATGTCTCCAAGAGTGGTTAATACCCCAACTGAAATAAGTGGGTAAACAGGTACGCGGAGCTATAATGAAAAGAAGTTATAGAAATTAGGATAAAAAGCCTAATGACAACAAAACTGAAGTCCACCTATACTATCTATGCTTTCATTTATAAGCCTTTAATGGCTTTTCTAGAGGGAGAATATACTGAGAGAGATCCTTATTACATTTTATTTAGCTTGGAGATGACACAACCACAGGTTTATGCTAAGCTGGTGTCAATGTACATATTCGAAAAGTATGGTATAGAGCTACGTTTCAAAGAGATTTTCTCTAGAGGTAAAGACTGCATACTATCAGATGATCATTATGATATTCTGAGGAAATGTGAATCTTTCTTAGATATTCTTGATCAACGGTTAATGTGCTTTGATGGTAGCTTAACAGAAGAAAAGTATGTAAAGGTTATAAACAGTATATTACCAAAATTCGGAAAATGGGAAGATGGACAATTCACTCCTCATAATCCGAATCAAGTCTTAGGAGTGTTAATAGATCACTGTTCTCTGATTAAAGCTACCAATGGAAGGAGCAAGAAGGAGGAAATGGATGCTATATCAAGAGATTCAGTATCCTATAGAAATACAACTAAGATAATCTCTCCCATTCATGTTAGTCAGTTTAATAGAAGTGCGGGTAGTGATGAAAGACTAAAACAATCAATGCAAGATCCTACTTCTAATGACTTTAAAGATTCTGGGTCGCTAAAAGATGCTGTCTAAAGTTGGTGACCTAAAACTCCGTTAAACAGGGAAAGTCCATATAGGATAATCCTGTGCTAAACCTTTAAGAAATTAAAGAAAATGCCGAACGACTAGAGGTGATGCTAAACAAGTGAAGTTGTAGCTATAAAATCCTCCATGAAAGCGGGGCACTACTCAAAGTAAGGTTCGAGAGAATATGAAATGAGCCAAAGATATAGTCTAGACTATAAAAATAAATAAAATTATAGAATCTAAGGATAAAGAGCCTTAGAGATATATGATACGATACGAAGACAGCCAAGTTGTTTTAGCTCTACATAGCCCTCATAAATTTAAACAGACAACATATAAGAGGTATAATATTAAAGAGTTAGAGCAAGTATTTCTAGCAATGTTTCTACTAAAGAGTAGATTCGGAACTTCAGATATACTGGTACCTCTGGGGTATTATGGCGATTGTTCTACATTTATAGAATTACCTCGTCCAGATAATATTGCAGATTATGAAAGATATAAAACTCCTTATTGGAGTAAGGAAAGTGCTGCAAAAGATGTAAGGAAAGAAGAAACAGATACAAGTTCAAGTGATAATTTTAAATTTACGTTGTAAATGGCAGAACTTATAGCTATAGTAGGCGAGTCGGGTAAATAAAGAAAAAATTTCG
>NZ_JBJDXL010000483.1:0-2522 GCF_051866655.1 Intestinibacter sp. | reverse complement strand
ATAGAAAAGTGAAAGGAGTATTTTTATATGACTACTAAAACTATTTTAAAAAATATAAATATAAGAAATAAGCGACCCGCTAGAAGTTTTGTAAATGCTCTTGAAAAAGCTAAAAGTGGAGAAAACAAAGAAATTAAGCTAGATAAAGAATTTAGAAATGTAAAACAAAATGAAATAAAACATTTATTTTAAGATATGAAAAGATGGAGTGAAACTCATCTACTATAAAAAAACAGGCTTGTAAATCATACTAAATATGAAGCAAGCCTTTTATATTGTCTAAAAAATTACTTATTAAATTTTATCTGTAAGCCTATAAATTTCTAACAAACTATAATATAATAATATCTGATTCATATTTAACTATGAAATTAGATACGGAGATGAAAATAATGATAAGAAAAATATATTTAAACGAAGAAAAAGACACGAGAGAGATAGGCTTCAAGCTAGGCAAACTACTAAAGCCAGGGAGCATAATATGCCTAATTGGAGACCTAGGAGCAGGCAAGACTACTATGACTCAAAGCCTTGCCGAAGCACTAGAGGTAGACGACTACATAACAAGCCCTACCTTCACAATAGTAAACGAATATGAAGGCAAGATACCGCTATACCACTTCGACGTATATAGAATCGGATGTAGCGATGAGATGTACGACATAGGATTCGAGGAGTACATAAATGGAGAAGGTATATGCATAATTGAATGGGCGAACATAATTGAGGATATACTACCAGATGAATATTTAAAAATAGAATTAAAATACAAGGATATGGGAAGGGAAATGACTTTAATCCCTTATGGAGAAGAATACGAAAAAATAGTTGAGGAGTTGACTAAATAATGAAGATTTTGGGAATAGATACATCTTCTATGGCTGCGAGTGTGGCTGTTATAGAGGACAATAAATTAATTTGTGAATATACAATCAACACTAAAAAGACTCATTCACAAAAGCTTATGCCTATGATAGAAAATATGCTGAGTTTAAGTGATTTGAGCATAAGAGAGATGGATGCAGTGGCAATTTGCGAGGGGCCGGGATCATTTACTGGGCTTAGAATAGGAATGGCGACTGCTAAGGCGATTGCTCATGTGAACGACATACCAGTGATTGGCGTTAATTCGCTTGAAATACTTGCTGGAAACATGAACCTTTGTGACAAGAAAATATGCTCAATATTAGATGCACAAAGAAATCAAGTTTATACAGGAAGATACAAATACGTTGGTACAAAGTTAACAGAAATTAAAGAAATAGGAATCGAACCAATAGATGACCTACTTGAAGAATTGGCGCAAAGTAGCGAACAATGGATATTAGTAGGTGAAGCAGTTTATAAATACGAAGACAAAATCAAAGAGATTGAAAACATAGAAATTCCTGCAGCATCAAACAACGTAACTAAGGCAAGCAGTCTATGCTCAGTTGCAAAGGCTAAGTTTGATGAACAAAAGGACATATACAATTGCTACAATATAAACCCTCTATACATAAGAAAATCACAAGCCGAAGAACAATACGAAGAAAAACAAAAGAGGCTACAACAAAATGACAAATAAAATGGAAAATATGGACATAGGAAACAATCCAGACATACATCATGTTTTAAGTATGGCGACAGATTTAGATGCGAACAATTTAATCATAAGACCTATGAGAAAGGCAGATATCGATGAGGTTCACAAGGTAGAGGTCGATTGTTTTGCCGATCCTTGGTCTAAGAAATCTCTAATGGACGAGCTAAAAAACAATTTAGCGAGATATCTTGTGGCAGATTTAAATGGTAAAATTGTCGGATATGTTGGGATTTGGCTTATAGTAGATGAGGGGCATATAACAAACGTGGCAGTTCACAGTGATTATAGAGGTCAGAGAATAGGAGATAGATTAGTGCACGAAATGGTGGAATTATGCAAAAAAGAAGGCATTTTTTCAATGACATTAGAAGTCAGAAAATCAAACACAGTTGCACAAAATTTATATAGAAAATACGGATTTAAAATGGCAGGAATAAGAAAAGAATATTACAACGATAATAAAGAGGATGCCATAATTATGTGGAATCAATTGAAGGAATTTTAATAACGAGGCGGTGAAATAATGAAGGATATTATAACATTATCTATAGAAAGTAGTTGTGACGAGACAGCAGTTGCTATACTAAAAAACGGTAGAGAAGTGCTTGCTAACATAGTTTCAACTCAAATAGAATTACATAAAAAGTTCGGCGGTGTAGTTCCAGAGGTAGCATCTAGAAAACATATAGAAAACATAGACGCAGTATACCAAGAGGCTCTAGATACAGCAGGAATCAAACCAGAAGAAATCGACCACATAGCTGTGACTTACGGACCAGGGCTAGTTGGGGCGCTTTTAGTAGGATTATCTTATGCAAAGGCTCTTGCATTTACGCTAGGAATACCACTAGTTGGAGTAAACCACATGCAAGGTCACATAAACGCAAATTACATAGAACACAAGGATTTAAAACCACCATTTATAACTCTAGTAGTT
>NZ_JBJDXL010000482.1:0-11438 GCF_051866655.1 Intestinibacter sp. | reverse complement strand
GCCTGCTGATTGAAATAATTTAGATTTTTGTTTATTATTTGGAATTAGCATTATTTTTAATGTCTTTATCATACTATATTAACTCCTCAATTATTTTCTTGGCTTTATTATCTATATTATCCTAAAGCCTACAAATAAATGCAGTGTTATTTTCGCTTCCAGTATCTGTTATAAATTTATCTCAATTTTTAAGCGTTTGAACCTTTTTTTCTATTTTATTTGCAAATTATACTATTGAGTAATATTTCATTTATTACTTCAGTATCATTATATATAATCCATAAAAATATACTATGGTTTTATGGATTTTTATAGATTTATATTAGCTGTTATATGCCTCCTAATTAAAATTCTTGATTTGAAATTATGTCATTTATCTTATCTATATTACCTATGATAACTAAAATATTTTCTTCCTCCATTTTATACTTTGGAGAAGGCATCAGCTTTAGACCTCCTTTTGCTTTTACGGCTAGCACTGTAATATCGTATTTAGCTCTTAAATTTAATTCTATTATAGTCTTACCAACCCAGCTTTGAGGAGTTACAATCTCCATAATAGAATACTCTGGATCTAAATTAATTTGGTCTAGAATGTTTTCTGATGCTAGATTATACGCTAATCTAACTCCCATATCTCTCTCTGGAAAAACTACCCTATCTGCTCCAATTTTATATAAAACCTTTGCTTGTAATTCATCCTTTGCTTTACATACTATTTTAGGAACACCTAGCTCCTTCGCCATAATTGTAGCCATAATAGAAGCTCTTATATCCGAACTAATCGCAACTATTGCTACATCGAAATTTCCTAATCCAATACTCTTTAAATCTCTTTCATCTGTAACATCTAATATTGCTGCATGTGTAACCTTTTCAGCGATATCATCAATCGCATCTTCATTTTTATCTATAACCATTACTTCATTTCCAAATTCACTCATTTTTGTAGCTACAGCTGAGCCGAATCTTCCACATCCGATTACAATATATTGCTTCTCTTTGCTATTATTACTGTAAAATTTTTTTTTCATAATTCATACCTCTTATCTATTATTAACCTACTATTATTTTACCATTTGGTCTCTTTATATTTTTATCCTTTTTAGCTATATTTATTGATAAAATAGCTGTAAATATAGTCAATGAGCCTACTCTTCCTAAAAACATCAAAATTATTATTATAAACTTTCCTATAATATTTAAATTTGGACTTCCACCTATACTAAGTCCTACTGTTGCATATGCTGATGCAACCTCAAATGCGCATTCTATAATAGAAAACTGAGGATTTGTTAAAGATAAAGTCAATGTCCCAACTATAACTATAAATATAGCTATAAAAAATATAACCATTGATTTTCTAATAGCTTCAGTACTTATACTTCTTTCGAAAATTTGTATTTGATCCTTTCCAATCAAGAAATCCTTAACAGTTAAAAATAATACAGCTATTGTAGTAGTCTTTATACCTCCACCAGTAGATGCTGGTGAAGCCCCTATAAACATAAGTATTATCATTAAAAATATACTTGATTCCCTAGCTAAGGATAAATCTATACTATTAAATCCAGCTGTTCTAAATGTTGTAGATTGGAATATTGAAGAGAGAAGCTTACCCTTCATATTCATATTACCTAGAGTATCTGGATTGTTATATTCTACCAAAAATATAAATATAAATCCTATTAATAAAAGTATTGCTGTAGATGTAATGACAAGCTTTGAATGAACATTTAATTTAGAAAATCTTTTATTTTTCAAAAAATCTAGTATAACTGGATATCCAATTCCTCCAAGTATTATCAATAAAGACACAACTATCATTACAAAAACATTGTCATATAAAGACGTCAATGATGAAAATTGTCCACTTATAGAACCCATCAAATCAAATCCCGCATTACAAAATGCAGAAATTGAGTGGAACATTCCATACATCAAACCTTTTACAGGTCCCAATTTTGGAATAAAGTTTATAGACAACAAGACTCCACCGACAGCTTCAATAATAAAAACCATAAAAATTATCTGTCTTGTTAGCTTTACAATACCTGATAAATCAAATTGATTTAAAGATTCTTGTATTATTAATCTTTCCTTTAAATTAATTTTCTTTCCTCTAATTAAAGATATCATTGTGGCTATTGTCATAAATCCTAAACCGCCAATTTGAATCAAAGATATTATTACAACCTTACCCAATAAGCTCCAATGCACAGATGTATCAAATACAACTAATCCCGTAACACATACCGCAGATGTCGCCGTAAAAAGTGAATCTACGAAATTCGTACTCAAACCATCGGCACTACAAACAGGCATAGATAATACCAATGCACCAAATAATATTATCAATAAAAATCCAACCGTTATAATCTGAACTGCACTCCATTTTTGTAGAAATTTAAACATATCTTTATTTATGATTCTCAATGAAAAAATGCCTCCTCTGTATTTATTAAAATCAATCATATTATATGATAAATATGGTTTTTTAACAATAATATCAAAATTTCTTTAAGTTAATTTAATACTAAAAAAGCGAACTCAAATTGAGTCCGCTATTATCTCTTATATAATCAATGTTATAATTAAGCTAATTTAGATTTAGCTACTTCTACTAATTGAGCAAATCCAGCTGGATCTTGTATAGCCATTTCAGATAACATTTTTCTGTTAACTTCAACACCTGCTAATTTTAATCCATTCATTAATCTTGAATAAGATATTCCATTCATTCTAGCAGCTGCATTTATTCTTTGTATCCAAAGTTTTCTGAAGTCTCTTTTCTTTAATTTTCTTCCTATATATGCGTTTTGTAATGCTTTCATTACGAAAGTATTTGCTGGTCTATATAATTTGCTTCTAGATCCTCTGAATCCTTTTGCAAGTTTTAACACTTTTTTATGTTTTTTACGAGCGTTCATTGCGCCTTTAACTCTTGCCATGTTCATGACCTCCTTATGTTTTTTAATTATTTTTTATTTTTTTGTTTGTTCTAATCCGTTCTGATTAGCTATTCTTATTTGTATGGTAATAATTGAGCTACTCTCTTAGCATCTCCTTCACTAACTATAGCTGATTTTCTTAAGTTCATTTTTGTTTTTGGAGATTTTTTAGTTAATATATGACTTTTATAAGCTTTATTTCTTTTTAATTTTCCAGTTCCTGTTTTTCTAAGTCTTTTTGCTGCTCCTCTATGAGTTTTCATTTTTGGCATGATAACTTCCTCCTCTCAGTTAATCGTCATTAAATCTATTTCTTTATTTTGTTTGTTTTTTTGGATCTATAATTACAACCATGTTATTCCCTTCAAATGCAGGGGCTTTCACTGGTTCACCAAACTCTTTAACTATTTCTATAAATTTAAGCATTACTTCTTTACCAATGTCTTTATGTCCTAATTCTCTACCTCTAAAACGAAGTTCTACTTTTACCTTGTCGCCTTTTTTAAGGAATTTGATAGCATTGTTCGCTTTAGTATTTAAGTCATTTGATTCTATACCAGGTCTTAATCTTATTTCCTTAACTGCTATTGTTTTTTGTTTCTTTTTAGCTTCTTTTTCTTTTCTAGTTTGTTCATATTTGTATTTACCATAGTCCATAATTTTACAAACTGGTGGTTTAGCATTAGGAGAAATTTTTACTAAGTCTAAATTTTTTCCATTTGCTATTATTTGAGCTTCTCTGGCAGACATTATTCCAAGTTGTTCTCCAGTTTCAGAGATTATTCTTAATTCTTTATCTCTTATTTGATCATTGATTAATAATTCTTTGCTAATTGTAGGACACCTCCAAATTATTATATTAAATATAAAAAAGCGAATGAACAAATTCATCCGCTATAAGTCATCAAAATTAATATCATCTCCTATATAAGGATATGATAGTTTAGCTTATATTAACCTTACTAACCTTCGTCGTAAGGTGAGAATGAATTCTTCTTGTTTTATATCTTCTACCTCGTTACCGTATAAATTATATAACTTTTATTAAGCTATGTCAACTACTTTTTTATTTATTATTTTTATTACAATATTAATATATAATATGCACTAAACTGCATTTCTGTAACCATATTTTATTATAACCTATTCTTCTCAATAATTCATCTGTAAAATATATCCTATCTTATTTCACTATTTACTTGTAATAGATTTTAATTGTAGTATTTCATTTTTTTAGAATAATAAAAATCCAGCTGGTTATACTTATTTATGACATCTTAGTTTACATAGTTTATTTTTTTATAAAATCATAATAAAACTTTACATCATTGGAAAAAATAAAATAAATCAAAATTCTATTACCTGAGGTGCAAAATATGAACTTACTTAACAATTTTTTTAAAAAACTTAATAACCCCGTTCCCGTTTTTGCTCAAACAAAGCTCGAAAAGGACTGTAGCAATGACGGTTCAGTAGGTGCAAAGCCCAAAACAACATTTAGAGATGTCGCTGGACTAGATGAAATAAAAGAAGAACTATTCGAGGTTGTAGATTTTATGAAATCACCAGAAAAATATCAAAAAATGGGAGCTAAAATTCCTAAAGGAATTTTATTTTACGGTCCTCCCGGAACCGGCAAAACATTATTAGCATCTGCCGTTGCTGGAGAGACAAATTCATCATTTTTTAACGTTACTGGTTCTGAATTCGTCGAAAAATACGTAGGTGTCGGTGCCAAAAGAGTTAGAACCTTATTCGAAAAAGCCAGAAAAGAAGCTCCAAGTATAATATTCATAGATGAAATAGACGCTATAGGAGCTAAACGACACTTAGAGAGCAACAACGAAAAGGACCAAACACTTAACCAGCTATTAGTAGAAATGGATGGCTTCAACAAGGATTCAAATGTAATCATAATAGGTGCAACTAATAGACTTGATCTTCTAGATGATGCGCTTTTAAGACCTGGACGATTTGACAGACATATTCATATAAGTTCTCCAAATGTCCGTACTAGATATGAAATTTTGAAGGTGCATACTAATAACAAGCCCCTAGATAAATCAGTAGACTTAGATTTATTAGCCAAGAAAACTCATGGATTTAACGGTGCACATTTAGCAAACATAGCTAACGAAGCAGCAATATTCGCAGTCAGAGAACAAAGTGAGCTTATAACCTCTGAGCATTTTGACAAAGCTCTTGAGAGAGTTATAGCAGGTGTCGAATCTAAAAGCTCTGTTTTAATCGAAAAAGAAAAGAAAATTGTATCTTACCACGAGGCCGGACATGCTCTTGTAAGCAATATCTTAAATCTATGTAAAATACAAAAAATATCTATAATCCCTAGAGGTGAAGCTCTAGGATATGTTCTTCAACTTCCAGATGAAGATAGATATATATATACAAAAACAGAATTAATCTCAAAAATGCAAATTTTGCTAGCTGGCAAAGCAGCCGAGGAGTTAATTTTCGACCATCAATCAACTGGAGCCAAAGATGACTTACAAAAAGTCACAGATATAGCAACTAATATGGTATGTGATTACGGTATGAGTAGATTAGGACTTATAACAATCGATAAAGATGCAAAATCATTTTTATCTAAAGATATCCAAAAGGAAATAAACCATATCGTCAATAGCTGCTACGACAAGACATTAAATCTTTTAAAAGAAAATATCAATGACCTACATATAGTTTCTAACTTCTTATTTGAAAACGAAACTATGACTTGTGAAGAATTAGAAGATTTAATTAGAAAAGAAGAAGCAAATTAAAATTATAAAAAAGATATCGCGATGCAGAATTTAAAATCTACATCGCGATATCTTTTTTTATAAGTCATTATTTATTATTATTTAATTATTTTTGAATTACATTAACTTTATCTTCAACTTCTTTGCATACCATAGCTACAAATTCATTTAATGCTAAGCTACCCATTTCACCTTTATCTCTAGATCTAACAGAAACAGCTTTAGCTTCAACTTCTTTTTCACCTACAACTAGCATGTAAGGAACTTTTTCTAATTGAGCTTCTCTTATCTTGAATCCTATTTTTTCTGCTCTGTCATCTATTTCAACTCTTAAGCCTTTAGCAAATAATGCATCTTTAACTTCTTGAGCGTAATCGTTGAATTTATCAGATATAGGAAGTATTTTAACTTGAGTTGGAGCTATCCAAACTGGGAATTTACCAGCATAATGTTCAGTTAATACACCTATGAATCTTTCTATACTACCTAATAAAACTCTGTGTATCATAACTGGTCTATGTTTTTCACCATCTTGACCTATATAAGTAGCATCAAATCTTTGAGGTAATTGCATATCTAATTGGATAGTACCACATTGCCATGTTCTTCCTAAGCAGTCTCTTAAGTGGAAGTCTATTTTTGGTCCATAGAATGCTCCGTCACCTTCATTTATTTCATAAGGTAATCCTAGATATTCTAGTGCATCTCTTAAACCATTTTCAGCTACTTCCCATTCTTCATCTGTACCCATAGAATCTTCTGGTCTAGTAGATAATTCTATTGAATATTCGAATCCAAATACTTTATAAACACTGTCTATAAGTTTAACAACATTGATTATTTCATCTTTTATTTGTTCTGGTAGCATGAATATATGTGCATCATCTTGAGTAAATGCTCTAACTCTCATAAGACCATGTAAAGCACCTGATAACTCATGTCTATGAACTCTACCAAGCTCAGCAACTCTCATTGGGAAATCTCTATAAGAGTGTGGTTTAGAATTATAGTAGATTAATCCACCTGGACAGTTCATTGGTTTTATAGCATAATCTTGTTCATCTATTTGTACAGTGTACATATTTTCTTTGTAGTGGAACCAGTGTCCTGAAGTTTCCCATAATTTTCTATTTAAGATTATTGGAGTTTCTATTTCAACATATCCTGCTTCTCTATGAACTTGTCTCCAGAAATCTAATAATGCATTTTTAAGTGCCATACCTTTTGGCATAAATAATGGGAATCCTGGTCCTTCTTCTGGTACCATGAATAATTCTAATTCTTTACCTAATTTTCTATGATCTCTCTTCTTAGCTTCTTCCATTAAATGTAGGTATTCTTCTAAATCTTTATTTTTTTCGAAAGAAGTACCGTATATTCTTTGAAGCATCTTGTTCTTTTCATCTCCACGCCAGTAAGCACCTGCAACATTTAATAATTTTACTGCTTTAACTTTTTTAGTTGATGGAAGATGTGGTCCTCTACATAAATCAGTGAAATCACCTTGTTTGTAGAATGATATTATTTCACCTTCTGGTAATTCTTCTATTAATTCAACTTTGTATATTTCATCATTGTCTTTAGCCCATTTTAAAGCTTCTTCTTTTGGAAGTTCAAATCTTTCTATTTTTAAATCTTCTTTAGCTATTTTTTTCATTTCATCTTCTATTTTAGCTAAATCATCTTCTGTTATTCTGTGTTCTAAATCTATATCATAGTAGAATCCATTTTCTATACTTGGTCCTATAGCAAGCTTAACATCTGGATATAATCTCTTTAAAGCTTGAGCTAGTATATGAGCTGATGTATGTCTAAATACATCCTTACCTTCTTGATCTTCAAATTTGAATAAATTTAATTCACAGTCTTCACTTACTTCATAGTCAAGACCTACTGTTTCTCCATTAACTGAAGCTGCCACAACAGCTCTAGCTAAACCTTCACTTATAGATTTAGCGATATCTAATACTGATACTTTGCCTTCGAATTCTTTAACAGAACCGTCTTTTAATGTAACTTTAATCATTTTATGCCTCCTATAATTTTATATCCCAAAATAAATTTTAAATTTATAGTTAATCTAAATAAAAAAACTCGTCCCTAAAAGTTGGGACGAGTATTATTTCGTGGTTCCACCCAAGTTGATTTATTTAATAAAAATAAATCCTCTTGATGACTATAAGGTAGTCAACCGAACACTTTCACACTTCGTGCTAATAAGTTCCGCTCCAAGGTAGTTTTTCAATTTGATTATTTTATAAGGCTCCCAGCCAATGACCTTACTCTCTGATAAAATAGATTCAAATTTACTTGTCCTCTTCATCGCAAAATATTTTAATTTCTTTAACTACTCTGATTTAGATTATAACAGATACTCAAAAATCATTCAACCTTAAATATCAACAAAATTTTATATAAAATCATAAATTTTTATTTTTTATGAAAAAGTTTTCTTTAAATATCTACTGTTTAAAAGTAACCTTAACATTATTTTCAAATATTATTTTTATATTTTCTATAATTTCCTCAGAAATCTCATCTCTTAAATTATCTATTATCTCTATTCTCTTAGGACACAAATTTATCAAAGTACTTATTAAAAAATCTTCGTAATTTAAATCATCTTTAATAATCATACTTATCATTTCCTCGGTATTATTATCATTTATCTCGATTCCATATTGATCGTAAAATTTAAAATTACCATCTTGCATTATATGTATTATCAATAAATCGATTTTACTATCTTGCGATTCTATAAAATATTTTAATGTATTTATAAATTGATTTTTATCTCTTTTTATTAAATATTCTTCGAGCGCAATATCGCTAATTATAGATATATACACCATAAAATCCCTCATTCTAAATCTAAAAAATCCATCTATATTGAGTGATTCTCCTGTATCTATAAATTCAACTAATTTATTGTAAATTGTATTTATTATAAATGCTTCCTTTTTATCGAGTAAATACTTAGCCTCTAGATATACTTTGTCCTTTTCCTCATCATTTAAATTTCTGTAATTGTTCCATATGTATTCTTTTAAATTTTTATTTTTTAATATAATCAAAATTAACTCTATAATTTTATTTATTGTTTCTTCTTTATTTTCCATATCTACATTTACTACTAAATCTCTTAACTGCTGATTACATATAATATACTTCTCACTGTTATCCTTCATAAATAAATTTACTAAATCATCATGCTGTGGTAAGTAATTTATATGTATTTTCTTATTTGTCAATATTATCGTCCCTTTCCATCAAATCAAAGGATAAGTTGAAATATATCTATATAGTAGTATGTCTATTTTTTATTTTTTAATTCATTTTTTATATGGAAAATTGTGTTACCTTTTTTATTTTAATATATCTGGATTTTCAGATACTTCTATCGCACTAAGTACTAAGGCTTTTATTGATTTTTGAAGTCTATCGTGTGCAATTTCACTATCTGCAACCTTTAAAAATCCTTCTTCATGTACAAATACTTCTTTGCCTTCAGTCGCTTCTATTTCGCAATAGTAAGTTGGACAAACATGAGAAACATTTCCTATATCACTTGAACCAGAACTTCCTTCTGGCTTTGTAAATTCAGTAATTCCTGATTTTATTAAGTTTTTCTCAACTATTTTTCTTAAATTTTGATTGTTTACTAAATCATCAAATGAGTTTTCAAAATTTGTATAAGATAACTTAGCTCCAGTCATAAGTGATGCACCTTTTGCACAGTTTATAACCTTTTGAGTTAATGTATCTAGATATTCTCTCTTTTGGGCTCTTATAGTTATTCTGCATTGTGCCTTGTGTGGGATTATGTTAGGAGCTTGGCCTCCATTAGTTATAATTCCGTGGATTCTAGCATCTGGAGTTATATGTTGTCTAAGTGCATTTATACCTGCATATGTAAGCTGTACTGCATCAAGGGCATTTACTCCCATATGAGGGAAAGCTGCTGCATGTGCTGCAACCCCTTCGAAAGAGAATTCTATAGAATCCATCGCCAAAGCTACTGGATCTAGGTTATTTACTCCTCCTAAATGCATTTGGAAAACTGCATCTATATCGTCAAATGCACCTCTATCAACCATATCGCATTTAGCACCTACCGTTTCTTCAGCAGGAGTACCCATAAAGACTATAGTTCCTTTAAATAAATCCTTTAGTTTACTAAGAGATACGCAAGCGCCATAAGTCAACGCTGCAATCCAGTTATGTCCACATGCGTGACCATTTTGATCGTGATTTTCGCCGTATCCTGGAAGAGCATCATATTCTGCAAGAAATGCTATTTTAGGACCATCTCCACATTTTAATTCTGCTCTAAATGCTGTTTCTATATCACAATAAGGATATTGAACTTCAAATCCATGCTCTGCAATTTTATCAACTAAATATTTTGATGATATATATTCTTTGTCACCCAATTCAGGATGATCAAATATAAATTTACTTACTTCTTCAAATTCTGGTGAAAGCTTTTCTACTATATCAAAAACTATTTTTTCCATTTTTATTCCTCCGTATACAATTATTTCTAATATAAATTGTATCACTCTGAAAAGCCAGAATAAAGAAAAAGTACCATGCTCTTTTCAAACATGGTACTTTTTCTTTATCGTTCACCTTTTTTGTATGGATTACCTAAAGCCGCTGGTGCCTTCGATGTTTTAACAAATAAAACTAACATTATCAATGTTACTACATAAGGCAACATAGATAATAGATTTTCATTTATATTTATTCCTAATGTTGGATTTCCTAAATAAACTGTAAGTCCTGTCGAAAATCCGAATAATATACAGGCTGCTCCAGCCCACTGTGGTCTCCATTTACCAAATATAACAGCAGCTAAAGCTATATATCCTTGTCCAGATATTAAAGATGGTCTAAATGTTGAAACTATCGCCAAGCTCATAGACGCCCCACCTAAGCCAGCAAGTATTCCCGAAAGTATTACACTTATATATCTTACCTTCGCAACATTTATTCCCAAAGTATCAGCTGCACCTGGATGCTCACCAACTGCTCTTATTCTAAGTCCAAACTTAGTCTTATATAATACAAACCAAACTACAAATATCATAGCCAAAGCTATATATGTAGTTGCATAAGTATTAAATATAGTATCTAATATACTTCCATATTCAAAAACTCCATTAAAAGGTCTCGGTATTTTATTTTCCATAGGTATAGTCGGAGTTGTAACTGAACCATTGAATAATATTTTAGATGTAAATAATGCAACACCTGGAGCCAAAAGATTTATCGCAACACCTGATATAGTGTGATCTGCATTAAAGCTTACAGTTGCAATCGCATGTATCAATGCAAATAAACCTCCTGCTATTCCTCCTATCAAAAATGCTATCCATGGATTTCCAGTTAAAACACCTGCTGTCGCTCCAGCAAATGCTCCAATTGTCATCATACCTTCAAGTCCTATATTTACTATACCTGAATTCTCTGAGAATATACCGCCAAGCGCTGTAAATATAAGAGGAGTAGAATACATTAACGTTGTACTAAGGATAATTGCTAAATCATTCATTATTTACTCCCCCCTTTACTTGTTCTTTTTTGTCTGATTTTTAAATATAAAATTCTAATAACACTAGTCAGTGCTATGAAGTAGACTATAGATCCGATAATTATATTAACTACCTCAGATGGAGCTCCAACTGATTGCATCTTCGTTCCACCGTATTTAAATGCACCGAAC
>NZ_JBJDXL010000481.1:0-2539 GCF_051866655.1 Intestinibacter sp. | reverse complement strand
TTGAACAAGATATATATGATTTTATAGATTACAACAATATAATCGATAAAGGAATCAAGAAAAATTTAAAATAATAAAAGCTTGATCATATAAAAAAGCTGCCGTATTAGATAATTAAAACTCTTACGACAGCTTTTGTTTTTATATAAAAACACCCTAAATATTAGAAGTTTAATCTAATAATTAGGGTGTATTATTTGTTATCTCTTTGGTTTTCTCTTTATATTATTAGGATTTTTTCTTTGAGTATTAGTTTGTTTAGTATTTCTATTAGATTTAGTATTTTTATGTTTATTTTTATTTGCTGTTCTTCTAAGCTTTTTTCTGTATTTTTTTCTAAGTGCTATATATAAAATGAATACTACAAATGCTAATATTAAAAATAAGATTATTTTAAATAGTATGTTGAAGAAATTGCTCTCTGTAAAGAATGCAAAAGTACTATGTATCTCACTAGTAGAAACTAAATCTATAGTTTTTTCTAATTTATTTCCATTGTAAACCTCTAATGTACCTACCTTATCGCCTTTATAAATTGGCAAATCATAATCTAAGTCTTCTTTATAAGAATAGTCAGAGTCAGTAGATTCGCCCTTTCTTAATACCAATTTATAGCTAGCCTTTGGTTGATATATAAATTCCTTTTCTTTAGTAAATAATACTCTCTTAGTCTTTGTATATTCATCCTTATCGATTATTGTTTCAGAAGAATAATTATCAAATCCATAATCTAATAGTGTTCTTGAGTCGACATATACGTTAGTTCCTGAGCTCTTAAATACGGCAGCGATAACTCTCATATCGTTTTTTACCGCACTACTCAAAAGACATCTTCCTGCAAGATCTGTATATCCAGTTTTTATACCATCTACAATATCGTATTTTATAGGTATGGATTTACCTTTGTAAGTTATTTTATCATTAGATCTTAAGAATAAATTTGTATTAGTAAAGTAACGTGAAAATGCTACTTTGCTATTAGCTGTATCTTGTTGTTTGAATGAGATTGATTTAGTGCTTACAATTTCTCTAATGAGTTCTTCGCTCATAGCTTTTCTTGCAAGCATTGCCATATCATATGCTGTTGTGTAGTGATTTTCGTCTGGCAGACCGTGTGGATTATTAAAGTGGGTATTTAATGCACCGGCTTTTTTTGCTTCTTCATTCATCAAATTAGCAAATTCTTCGATTGAACCACTTACATATTTCGCCAAAACTTCAGCTGCGTCGTTTGAAGAGTGAATTAATAATCCTTGTAATAATTCTTTAACTGTAAATATTTCACCCTTTACTAAATACATACTAGATCCGTCTACCATTGGGTCTTCTGTAATTTCGATAGTGTCGTTTAAATTTTTTACGTTTTTAACAACTAAATAAGCTGTCCATATTTTTGTAGTCGATGCTGGGTAAACTTTAGAGTCGATATTTTTTCCACCTAGTATTTTTCCAGTCTCATAGTCGATAACTACACCGTAATTAGCCTTTATATCAACACTATCATATGCTTCATCAGCAAAGGTTAAAATAGAAGAACTCATTATCATCATGGTTGTTAGTAGACACACTAGTAAGTATGATAACTTTTTTTTCATTTTTGACCTCCAATTTATAAACTTATATTTTAGTATATCATATTTTTGTCAATAATCCAAAATAAGGAGTGATAAAAATGCAAAATAAAAGTAAAATATTAGCTTTTGTAGTTGTAATTTTAATATCTGTAGGAGGATTGTTATGTAAGGGGTATTTTACAGATGAAATTTATGTGTTAAATGGAGAAGAAAGTACAGAAGTGAGTGAAGAAAATATTCAAGATGACGAAGCGCTTGATGAAGATAGCACTAGTGAAAATAAAATTAAGGATGAAAGTAAAGATGATAAAAATATATCAGTTAAAGAAATTACCGTTTATGTAAGTGGAGAAGTAAATAACCCAGGTATTGTGACATTAAAAAGTGATCAGAGACTAGCAGATGCTGTCGAAATGCTCGGAGGTGTAACTAAAAAAGCCGATATGAACAATATAAATTTAGCGATTAAATTAGAAGATGAGATGCATTATATAATTCCTAAAAAGGGAGATAAAAATAATAGCTCAAATCAAAATGCATCAAATAATACGAGCAATCAAAGTCAAAATTTAGATAGTAATCAAGCTAATAGCAATGCCAACCAAAATAATAAAGTAAATATAAATACAGCAAGTATACAGGAACTAGATGCTATCCCTGGAGTTGGAGAGGCTACTGCTAATAAAATTTTGAGCTACAGGGAGGAAAATGGAAATTTTAAAAGTATAGAGGAGATTAAAAATGTAAATGGAATAGGCGATAAAAAATATGAAAATATGAAGGATTCAATCTGTGTGAATTAATATAAAAAGGAGATGCATAAGCATCTCCCGTTGTATTTTTAATTTGCTAATTTAAAAGAATTATCTGTTAAGTTTATTTTATCCTTTAAATTTGAGGTAGTGTATACCTTTTTGTCTTTAGTTATGAATATTGCCTCTGTATCGTCTATGCTTTCTATTAAT
>NZ_JBJDXL010000480.1:8277-11500 GCF_051866655.1 Intestinibacter sp. | reverse complement strand
TAGGAAAGAGATTAAAGATTTTAACTCAAAATGCGGAGAAAAAATACTATATCTTCAGAAATTTAAAAGCATTTAATAGATTTTTGTGCTTGAAGAGAAGAACTTTTTATGCCTGCGCTATTTATATTTTTATTGTAGAGCTATTAAATATACTTAATATAAAAATCGATTTTATTTACTTAAAGGTAATCTTAATTGCAATAGAATATCTATCTTTCTATTACTTATTCAGAGATTCGATCATAATAATACAGGATTATATTCTCACTCGCAGTAAAAAAATTTCATACGTTAGACTATTTATGCTAGCTGTACTTTTACCTTTATTCTTTGTATTTAAACTCGAATTTTTAATTTTAGTTGTCGTATCCTACGTTATAGATGTGAAAAATCAAATACGATTACATCAAAAGAAAATTATAGATTTATATTATCAAAAAGTAAAACCTTAGAAGTGCACCCTTGTCTTCTAAGGTTTATTTACTATAAGCACATAACTATCAAATCCCATACTCTAGAAAAAAGATACATTAATGCCACAACCGCAACGCATCTTTTAAATGGTGTATTTATAAGATCAAACTCTGATTCCTCATTAATCCCTCTTACACTAAAATATGTAATTAGCACTGTAATTATTGAAGCATAATAAAATGACCATGTATCTCCCTTAATAGGTCTAAATATTTTATCTATTAATACTTCTGATCTATTATCTCTTGCCATTAAAATGAATGCAATTACTAATCCCAGATAACAGATTATTTTTTTATTTTTTGAGAATTGATTTTTTCTTGTTTTATTTTTTATAAGATCTCTATCTTCTTCTATATTGTGTATATTTTTTAAATAATTATATACAATCGCTATAACACCTATATATAATATAGTATTAAACAATTGAAATAAAACTTCGTCTGTTATTGTAACATCCATAATTAAATCTCCAAACCTAAAGCATCATACTTTACAAAGTTATTCATATCTATTTCTTTGCCTCTGCTGTCAAAATATTTAAACTCCAAATCCTCACCTTTAAATTTAGTCAAATCTATTATATCCATGTCGACTTCATTCAATTTAGTCTGACCAGTTGCCACGACTTTTTTGTTTAAATAAATCTTTGCATTTATAGAATCACTTCCATTGCAAACTAAAACCAAAGCTTTTTTCTCTAAATTTTTACCGTAATCTATAATAAATGACCCACCTGATATATCAAATGGTCCATGCTTTATAATTCTATTTTTTACCTGAACATATATAGGTGACATACCTTCTTTTGTATTTTTAAACACGCATACACCAATTTTATATTCTGATGAAAAACCAACTATTAAATTATTACCTAGCTTCTGTATATCATAGATATAAATATCTTTTATATTTCCTGTTGACTTAAAATCAGCTATACTCTGCTTTATAGATATAATTTTTCTTGTATGATTATCGTATTCTTCATTTTCATATATCGAAAAATCTTGCTCTAATGATCCATACTCACCATTATTATATAACTGGTATGCACTTGGATTAGATACAGTAAATACCGCCCAAAATATAAAAGCTATATAAATCACTTTATATGTCTTGTATCTTATCTTTTTATAATTTAGTATGTTTTTTATTCTCTTCTCGATATAAATTTCTCCAAAAGCTATAGGAGCGTATAAGTAATCCGAAGAAAATGCAGCAAATTCCAACAATGAATTACTATAATCGACTTTTATAGTCCCCCTAAAATCCTTCATAACCCTCTCATCACAAGACATCTCCATATCCTCACTCATAAGCGAAAAAGCCTTCCATACAAGTGGATTAAACCAATGTACAATTACTGCTAAAAAGCACACTTGTTTCAAAATATAATCAAATCTATCTATGTGTATTTTTTCATGTCGTATTAAATACAGCTTCTCCATATCATCAAGCTCTGTAGGAATATATATTCTAGGCTTAAAAAATCCAAATACAAAGGGAGAGTTTATCATATCTGTCTCGTAAATATTGTCCTTTACAATCGTAGCTGTGCTCAATTTTTTTCTCATCTTTATATATGAAATTATACTGTAAGCTCCAATCACGATCATTCCTATTATCCATATAATTATCACAAACCATAAAAAATACTGCATTGTATTTCTATGTAAATCTAAAGTCGATATTACATCATTAGATGAACTGTATTCCCTTACTACTCCATCTGATATATTTTGGAGAGTATTTGTATTTATGTTTTTCTTAAAGTTTCTTAAAACTATCAATCCCATCGAAACGCTTAAATTCATCGGTATAAGCAATCTTACAAATAAAGCTATCCAAAGTAAATACGAATATATCTTAGGAAATCTACTCAACATATATCTAGCTATCAATATTATTAAAAATAACACTGATCCGATTTTAGTCATATTTACTACTTCATTGAACACTAGCTCTAAAAAATCCATGTATTTCCCTCCCCTCACAATTTTTATCCAGTATAACTATCTGATATCATATATGTGTCTTTATCTATCTTTTCTATATCTAATATATTATATTTGTCCACACACCAGCCATCATCCGTAAGTACTCCATTTCCTGCATGGAACTTTTCAAATCCTGGAGCCATTTTTAAATCAAAATCCATTTCTACCCTAAATTTATCGCTACCTAAACGTTCCTTTAATTTAAGGTTCTTTATTACGCAATCTGATACTGTACTATCTCCATTTTCAGAATACATTTTTTTGGACTTGATATTTTCCATAAATAATATTTTTGCAATTTCTTCTTCAGTAGTATTTTTCTTTACAATTGCAATATCATCGCTTGATATGAGAAGTTTATCGTAAGTATAATCTTCTTTTACTTCTTCTCCATCGCTTGTATATATTTGTGTTTGTTGTGGTAAAACTTCCACCATATACAACATTTTCAAGTAATCATCATCTTGATTTAGTAAAAACTTGTGTTTCCCTTTACTAGATAATTGTATGTATTTAGTAGAGTTTACATATAATGAATTTACATATTTACTATATGCCCCGGCACCATCGTAGAAGTTATTAAAATCGAAATACACACTATCATCTGGATAGCCGTAAATATAGCATACGATTTCTTTATCTTTTATAAAAACAATTTGATTCATGCCTTCATTTAAGCCTTCTCGTATTTTATTAGATTTAAAACCTATTGCACTCTCTATGTCCTCTTTAGACGCATATGGAGAAAAGCT
>NZ_JBJDXL010000480.1:0-8177 GCF_051866655.1 Intestinibacter sp. | reverse complement strand
ATTTAAAACCTATTGCACTCTCTATGTCCTCTTTAGACGCATATGGAGAAAAGCTATATAAATAATCCCACTCAAAGTCAGTCAACTCTGCTAGATCTTCAATTAGTACATTTTTATTTTCACTTTTTTGTTCTAATGCTTCTATATTTTTAACTAGTGATTTTGAATTGTCTAAGTCGTTATTTTTAGGATTAGATATTAAAAACAGCGTAGAAGAAGTTATTATCAATACAACTATAAAAATCACTGATTTTTTAGGCTTTTTATAGCTTAAAATATTTTTTATCCTAGATTTAATACTATTTTCAGAGAACGAAATAGGAACATTGAACGTATTACCTCTATTAACAGCTAAATTTAAAAGTGAGTAGCTATAATTTGTCTTTATATCTTCTCCTAAATTCTTCATTACCTTTTCATCACAAGACATCTCCATATCTCTAGTCATAAGCATGAAGCTTATCCACATAATCGGATTAAACCAATGCACTGCCAAAAGTAAAAATGCTATTATTTTAATCAAATAATCCTTCCTTCTCAAATGAACCTTTTCGTGTTCAATTATGTAGATTTTTTCCTGCTCAGTCACATTTGTAGGTATGTATATTTTGGGTCTAAACAATCCAAATACAAACGCTGTGTCTATTTGATCGCTCTCGTATATGTTTTCGCCGTACAATGTCGCCATTTTTATTCTGGAATGTGTCTTTATATACGACACGATAAAACACACGATTAATACTTGAATACCTATTAACCATAAATTTGCCGCTATCTGCGTAAAATTAATTTCAAAGCCTCGAGTATTATCGACTAAATTATCGACAGTATGCTCTGCTACATTGTTATTTGAAGCTTGAGTCATCGAAATATTTGAAATACTGCTGTTTACAGTTATATTTTTGGAAGCTCCATCTATTTTTCTAAATCCATCTCTATTAATAAAGTTAAAGATACTCAATTTAGAAATAAACGATATCGGACAAACCAACCTAAATAAGACAACTATCCAAAGCGCAAAAGAAAAACCTTTAGGAGCTTTTCTAATAACAAATCGAATAGCAATAACTACAATCGCAACATAACTTGCAGTTATACTCATATCCAATATATTTTTAAATATATTCTCTAATAAATACATGTTAAGACCTCTCTTTTTTAATCTTCTTTATAAGAATCTATCAGCTTCTTCAGCTCGTCAGCTTCCTTTTTAGAAATTTTTTTATCTCCAAAAAACGCAGTCAAAAATTTAGGTAGCGAGCCACCAAATGATTTATCGACAACTTCATGGCTTTCATATTTTTGAGTTTCTTCTTTTTTAACTAACGATGTCACTATTGTATTTTCATTTTTCACAAAATTTCTTTGAGATAATTTTCTTAGTACTGTATATGTAGTGGATTTTTTCCATCCAAGTCTTTCATTACATAATCTAACTAGATCACCTGATTTAATAGGTTCCTCCTCCCAAATAATATTCATAAATTTATATTCTGCATCGAATAATTTATAATCCATAATTCCCATCCTCCTTTTGGTTTATTACAATAAACCTATATTTATTTTAAGTTTATCACGATAAACCAATTTTGTCTATCGAAATTTTTCGCACAAAAAACTGCTACACAAGATAAGCCTTATGTAACAGTCTATTTTTCAATAATAATTATTTATTTTTATTTAACCTTTACTATCCATCCTTCTGGAGCTTCTACATCACCAAATTGTATTCCATATAGAGTTTCATATAATTTAGTGATCACTGGTCCAGCTTCTTCCTTGCTGTGGAATATGTATTCTTTGTCGTTGTAGAATATGCTTCCTATTGGTGCAACAACTGCAGCTGTACCACAAGCACCTACTTCTACAAATTGATCTATATCGTCTATTAATATTTCTCCTTCTATCGCTTCCATACCTAAGTAATCTCTAGCAACTGTCAATAGTGAATTTCTAGTTATACTTGGTAGGATAGATGGTGAATTCGGAGTTATAAATTTATTATCTTTAGTTATACCAAAGAAGTTTGCAGCTCCTGCTTCTTCTATCTTAGTGTGAGTTGCTGGATCTAAATATATACAGTCAGAATAACCTTCTTCATTTGCTATTTTGTGAGGAAGTAAACTACCTGCGTAGTTTCCACCAACCTTAGTTGCTCCAGTTCCCCATGGTGCTGCTCTATCGTATTTAGCAGTTGTCATTGAAACTGGCTTAAATCCACCTTTGAAATATGGACCTACTGGTATACCAAATATACAGAATAAATATTCTGGAGCTGGTCCAACACCTATATTATCTCCACATCCTATCATAAAAGGTCTTAAATAATATGTAGCACCTGTTCCATATGGTGGTACGTATTTTTCATTTGCCTTTACAACTTGAATGCATGCATCTATAAATTTATCAACTGGTACTTCAGGCATTAATATTCTCTTACAGCTATCTTGAAGTCTTTTTGCATTCATATCTGGTCTAAATAATTGTATAGATCCGTCTTTTGTAGAATATGCCTTTAATCCTTCGAAGCATTCTTGTCCATAATGTAGTGCTGTAGCACCTACACTTATAGATATTTTATCTCCTTGTTGTATCTTTCCTTCATCCCACTTTCCATCTTTCCAGTAAGATACATATATATTGTCTACATATGCATAGTTAAATCCTAGTTCGTCCCATTTTATATTTGCTTTCTCCATAAAAACTATCTCCTCTACTATTTTTTAATTATTTTAAATTTTCAAACTTTTCTATGTATACAATATATAATAACAAATTTTATTATATTTCGCTATATATTTTATAAAAATTTATGATTTTAATATAAAATAATAAATTTACTTATATAAATAAATTATTATTTTAAAACTTGACTCATTTTTGCTTTTTTTCCCCAATCATAAAGCACCTCAAAAACATCTATCAATTCTTTTCCAATTGGAGTCAATGAATATTCAACATGCGGTGGAATTTCATTAAATTGTACTCTATTCACAATATTGAGCTTCATCAACTCTTTTAAAGTTTTGCTCAAAACTACATTAGAAATTCCATCTAAACGTCTTTGTAGTTCATTATATCTTAAAGGTTCTTCCTTTATTAATTCCCAAATTAGCTTCATCTTCCATTTTCCATTTAAAACATCTAAAGTAAATTTTACTGGACAATCTCTACCATCTAAGCTTCCTTTACAATCGCTTTTACAATTAATATATTTTTCTTTTAATTTATCATCAATATTTTCTAATTTCATATTTATCAAATCAGCCTCTCATACTTTATTATTTATTACAACATAGCTCTACAGTAATATTTTTATTACTATATAATAAAAATATATGTACTTGAACTAATATTATCATATATTATAATGAATTTATAATCTATTTTTTACATTTTTAGGAATTAGGAGGTCAATAATTATGAAAATAAGTACTATATATTTCAGCCCTACAAATACAACAAAAACTATAGTTGAAACTATAGCAAATGTGTTTTCTAGTGAAATAAATACTTGCGATATAACATTTGATAGAACAAAAAAAGTTGAAGATTTTAAAGAAGATGAACTTTTAATAATTGGTATGCCTGTATATGGCGGTAGAATTCCTTATCTAGTACAAGAATTTGTAAAAAATCTAAAAGCTAGTAATACATTATGTATCCCTGTAGTTGTATATGGCAATAGAGATTATGAGGATGCTCTTTTAGAATTATCAGATTATCTTGAAGAAGGTGGATTTAAGGTAGTATCTGCTGGAGCATTTATAGGTGAACATTCATTTGGTGCTGAAATAGCAGGTGGTCGTCCTAACGACGATGACTTAAATATAGCAAAAGACTTTGCAGTAAAATCAAAACAAAAAATAGAAAACGCAAATTCTATAGGTGACTTTGAAAAATTAAATATTCCAGGAAATCACCCTTACAAAGAATCAGCTCCAGCTCCGATTGAATGGGGACCAGAAACACTAGATACTTGTAATAATTGTGGCACATGTAAAGATGTATGTCCTATGGGAATAATAGACATAGAAAATCCTAAACTTATAACTGATATATCAAAATGTCTACATTGCTGTGCGTGTGTAAAAGCATGTCCTCAAAATGCTAAAGTTATGACATCTGAAATGTACAATAAATTCAAAGGATTTTTAATGGCTACTTGTTCTGAAGTTCAAAAGCAACCAGAACTTTTTGTATAATCGATCTTAGTAAATAACAACCCTCAGTGGAAACTCGCCCACTGAGGGTTAAATATCCTATTTGTTTAATTGAGCCAAAATCTCTTCTACATCATGCCCATGTACTTTACAGGCTTCCTCTAAAGTTTCAACTTGTGCAGAGGGACAACCTAAGCAGCCCATACCCATGCCCATTAAAACCTCAGCAGCTTCTGGTTTCATTCTCAATATTTCTCCTATAGTCATATCTTTTGTTATCATAAAACTCACCTCTATTTTTTATTTATATCAATCATTTAATGATATATTTGCTAATATATATCTTTAACTATTTTAGGTATTTTAATTCAAGATTTTCTAATAAAGCTATATATTTCTCTCTAGCTTGTCGATTTTCAAATTCGTATTTATCACATTCTCTATCTACAGCATCTAAAATATCTCTATCTAATTCTCTATTTGCAAATTCAAATATAACTCTATCCTCCTTGTCTATATGAGAACTCAACAAGTTAGTATAAGAAACTGCATTTGCAATTATATCTAGTTTAGCTTCATAATCACCTGATTTAAATTGATTTAATGATTTTTCGAGATTAGATACGTATAATCGTCCTAAATCGTGCTCTACTAACATACCGTGTGTAATTAACTTTTCTCCAATTGTATCAATATTATCTACCATTCTATTAAATAAAATTATTTCTTCTTTATTATGATGATGGCCATCTGCAAAATTCCTGATAAAATCTATTACGTTTAGAAAATCTCCATACTCTAATTTATTGTTGTCTATAAATTCCATGCACATATTTCTGATTACTGATAACATTCTTTTTATATACTCATGTTCGTTTTTCATAAGTTCAATTGCACTCATTCCTCTACCTCCCTATTTTATATATAATAATCCTATATTAAATACCTCTTTAGTATTTACATTTATGGAATACTTTATAACTCATATGCAAAAAATTGATTATAACTATTATTAAGTGGTATTATTTTATAATGCATAGGAAATCAACATTATGACTCTTTAGAATAAAGATTTTCTTATAGTAATATTTTAAAGGTGGTAAATTAACATGTTTTACGATATAAAGCCCGAAGAAATTTTAAATTTTTTTAAAGATATAGATTATACAATCAAAACCTTCTCTGCGAAAGAAATAATAGCACTTGAAGGTGATGAATGTAAATACATAGGTATTATATTAAATGGAACTCTAGATATTAAGCGAATGTTGAGCAATAAAGTCGTCAAGATGACTTCAGTTGGCCCAGGTCACCTATTTGGAGAGGTAATTGTATTTTCCGATGTAGACAAGTACCCGGCGACTGTAATATCTTCTTCAAAATCTGAGATATTATTTATCTCAAAAGACAATTTTATAAAATTTTGTTATACTCATGCCGATTTTTTAGAAATGTTTCTAAAGGATCTAAGCAATAAAATTTTAATTTTAAATAAATCTATAGAAAGATTATCCTACAACAGTATTCGCCAAAAAATCAGTAATTACATCTTAGACGAGTATCAAAAGCAAGGCAGCAGATTTATTAATATAAGTATGACCAAACAAAAGCTTGCCGAAACTCTAGGTGTGCCTAGACCTTCTTTATCTAGAGAGCTTATCAATATGAAGGAACTCAACATCATAGATTATTCTAAAGATACAATAAAAATTTTAAACTTAGAAGCTCTATTTAAAATTTTAGACGAATAAAAAGTCCCCCCTCTCAATTGAGATGAGGGGCTTTTATATTTCTATTCCATAAACATTTTTATATCATCTTCTACAGTAGATATTCCACCTATACCAAAGTTTTCAACTAATACCTTAGCTACATTTGGTGATAAGAATGCTGGAAGAGTTGGTCCTAAGTGTATATTTTTAACTCCTAAATATAGTAGTGATAATAATACTATAACAGCCTTTTGTTCATACCAAGCTATATTAAACGCTATTGGCAGATCATTTATATCGTCAAGACCAAATACTTCTTTTAATTTTAAAGCTATAACAGCAAGTGAATAACAATCGTTACATTGTCCTGCATCTAAAACTCTAGGAATTCCACCTATATCTCCTAAGTCCAATTTGTTGTATTTGTATTTTGCACAACCAGCTGTAAGTATTACTGTGTCTTTTGGTAGAGCCTTTGCAAATTCTGTGTAGTAATTTCTAGATTTAGCTCTTCCATCACAGCCTGCCATAACGAAGAATTTTTTAATTGCTCCAGATTTTACGGCTTCTACTATTTGATCAGCTAGTGCTAGCACTTGGTTATGCGCAAATCCGCCTACGATTTCACCTGTTTCTATTTCTGTTGGTGGTGGACATTTTTTAGCGTGTTCTATTATTTCAGTAAAGTCTTTATCTGACTCGCTATTTCCATTTATATGCTTGCATCCTTCAAACCCAACTGCTCCAGTTGTATAAACTCTATCCTTGTAAGTATCCTTTGGTGGTACTAGACAGTTTGTAGTCATAAGTATTGGACCGTTGAAGCTTTCAAATTCTTCTTTTTGTTTCCACCAAGCATTTCCGTAATTGCCTACGAAGTGAGGGTATTTTTTAAATGCTGGATAATAGTGAGCTGGCAGCATCTCTGAATGTGTATATACATCTACTCCTGTGCCCTCTGTTTGTTTTAATAATAATTCTAAATCCTTCAAATCATGTCCTGATATAAGTATTGCTGGGTTATTTCTAACTCCTATATTTACCTTTGTTATCTCTGGATGTCCATAAGTTCCTGTATTTGCGCTGTCTAGTAAAGCCATAGCATCGACTCCTACCTTACCTGCGTTTAATGCTAAAGCTACTAAATTATCTGAAGTCAAACTGTCATCCATAGTTTTAGCTAGAGATTCCTGCATAAATGCATCTATTTCTTCATTTTCATACCCTAAAGCATTGGCGTGCTTCATATATGCAGACATTCCCTTTATTCCATATATAACTAATTCCCTTAAGCTTCTTATATCTTCATTTTCTGTAGCTAAAACTCCTACCTTTGCAGATTTTTCTTCCATTTCTGATTTAGATGTAGACTTCCATAGAGCTGCTTCTGATAAATTCTCTTTATTATTTAATTCAGATAATAGCTCTTCTTTTATTTCTAAAGTTTCCGCTATTTTTGCATAAAATACTTCATCATCAAAATTTACATTAGTTATAGTTGCAAATAGATTCATAGTTATCATATGATTGACTTTAATATCTACAGATTTTCCTTCTGCTCTAAGTTTAGTTGTCACATCTGATAATCCTTTAGTTACATATATTAATAAATCCTGTAATCTAGCTAATTGTGGTGATTTTCCACAAACACCTGATTTAGTGCATCCGCTACATCCAGCAGTTTCTTGACATTGAAAACAAAACATTTTATTTTCCATATTTTATTCCTCCAAATCGTTAATTTATTTTACTATTAATGATTTTTATTTCACATATTTGTTTGATTTGTATATCATGCCATCATTATATATTTAAATAAAAATATAATCTGTAACATAGGTTACAAGTATTGAAATTTTTAATGTTGTATTACTTTGACAAGGTTTTCTATGATTTTATATCTAACTTATAGATTTAATCAATATTATTTATATTTATCTATAGATGGTGACAAATTTGAAAATATTATTTATATTTTATTTTTTTATAAAATATATCTATTAATTTTATCTATAAAAGTTATTAGACTTATGTTAAAATATTAACTATTATATTAATATAAAAAAGAATGTACAAATAAAATTTATTAAATAAAAAGGGGGATTTTTGTATGGGTTCTGAGGCTTCAAAAAATAAGTCAACTCAAAATGTAAATACTTTAGCAACAAAAATGGCAATCTCGCTTATTGCTGGACTAGTAATAGGAGCATTGTTATTAATTTTAAGAGAAAATTTAATATCTAATGGTCATGAATCAACTTGGAATATTATAAATAATTTATTCTTCCAAGATATAAGTACT
>NZ_JBJDXL010000479.1:0-11507 GCF_051866655.1 Intestinibacter sp. | reverse complement strand
AATAGAACAAGCTTTTAGAGATTATCTAAGATCTAAAAACTTCGAACAAATACATACTGCAAAAATTATAGACTCATCTACAGAAGGTGGATCTGAAATGTTTACAGTAAACTACTTTGACAGAAGATCTTTCTTAGCTCAATCACCACAATTCTACAAACAAATGATGGTAGGGGCTGGATTTGAAAGAGTATACGAAATAGGACATGCATACAGAGCTGAGCTTCACAATACTTGGAGACATTTAAATGAATACGTGAGCTTAGACGTAGAAATGGGATTCATAAAAGATGAATTCGAGCTTATGGACTTAGAAGAAGGCTTCTTAGATTACTTATTTAAACATTTAAATAAGGTTTGCAAAAAAGAATTAGAAATGTACAAAATAGATCTTCCAAATGAAGTTAAAATACCAAGAATAACTTTAGCAGAAGCTCACAAAATATTACTTGAAGAATACGGTAAAAAATCACCAATAGGAAATATAGATGCAAAAGGTGAAGAATTAATCTGTAAATACGTAAAAGAAAAATACGGAACAGAATTTGTATTTTTAACTAAATATCCAGTGGCAAAGAGACCTATGTACACTATGCCTGATGACGAAGATCCTACACTTACAAAGAGCTTCGACTTAATATACGATGGTCTTGAAATAACTACAGGTGGACAAAGAATACACGACTATGAAATGTTAAAAGAAAACATAATCAAATTCAGATTAAAACCAGAGGATTTTGATTTCTACCTAGACACATTTAAATACGGTATGCCACCACATGGAGGATTTGCAATAGGTTTAGAAAGACTTACTATGAAAATATTAAAACTTTCAAACATAAGAGAAGCTACACTAGTACCAAGAGACATGAAAAGATTAACTCCATAAAATAAGATATAATACTAATAAAATAAAAAGGAGATGGATATTATGGCAATTAGTAAGGATCAAGTTAAATATATTGCACAGTTAGCTAAGCTTCATTTTGAAGAAGACGAAGCTGAAAAATTTGCAAAGGAATTTGAAAATATATTAGAGCAATTCAAAACACTAGATGCTCTAGACTTAGACGATGTTGTAGTTGAAAGACCAACAGTTTCAGTAACTAGAAAAGATATACCTAAAAAATGTGAAATTGAAGACTTATTTAGAAATGTAAAAACAATGAGAGACACTGCTATAGAAGTGCCAAAAATCATTGAATAGGAGGTCATTTTGATGAGTATAAGAGAAACAGTAGCTAAGATTAAGTCTGGCGATATAAAAAGTTATGATGTCGTTAAATCATACGTAGATGTTATAGAAAAAAAAGAAGATAAAATAGATGCTTTCCTACTACTTCAAACTGATGAAGCTCTAGAAAAAGCAAAAGAAATAGATGAAAAGGTTAAAAATGGTGAAAAACTAGGAGCATTAGCTGGTATACCAATAGCTATAAAAGACAATATATGTACACACGGTGTAAAAACTACTTGTGCATCAAAAATGCTAGAAGATTTCGTTCCACCATACGATGCTACTATAATCAAAAAATTACTAGCTGAAGATGCTATATTAATAGGAAAAACTAACCTAGACGAATTTGCTATGGGTTCTTCTACAGAAAATTCAGCTATGAAGATAACTAAAAACCCAATAGATGTAACTAGAGTTCCAGGGGGATCTTCTGGTGGTTCTGCAGCAGCAGTTGGATCAGAAATGGTTCCACTTGCAATAGGATCAGATACTGGTGGTTCTATAAGACAACCTGCATCATTCTGCGGTATAGTAGGTATGAAACCAACTTACGGTCTAGTATCTAGATTTGGACTTATAGCATTCGGTTCTTCACTTGACCAAATAGGACCATTCTCTATGAGTGTAGAAGACAATGCTTATCTACTTAACGTACTTGCTGGAGAAGACGATTTAGACTGTACTACTGCTAAAGGACGTGAAAAGGTAGATTATACTAAAGATTTAGGACAAGATATAGCTGGTATGAAAATAGGTATACCAAAGGAATTCATAGAAGAAGCAGGTTTAGACCCTGAAATCAAAGAAATAGTACTAAAAGACTTAGAAGCTTTAAAAGAATTAGGCTGCGAAGTTGAAGAATTTTCTCTACCTATAACTAAAGATGGACTTGCTCCATACTATATAATATCTTCTGCTGAAGCTAGTTCAAACTTAGCTAGATTCAACTCAGTAAGCTACGGATACAGAGCAAAAGACTACACATCTGTAGACGATATGATAGAAAAAAGTAGAAGTGAAGGATTCGGTAGCGAAGTAAAAAGAAGAATAATGCTTGGTACATATGCATTATCATCTGGATACTACGATGCTTACTACAACAAGGCTCAAAAATTCAGAGCAAAATTAAAAGCTGACTTCCAAGAAGCCTTCAAAAAATACGATATAATACTTGGACCAGTATCTCCAATACTTCCATTTAAAATAGGTGAAAGATGTGAAGATCCTACTGCAATGTACTTAGCTGATATTTACACAATAAATATAAACTTAGCTACAGTTCCAGCATTATCTATGCCAGGAGGAAAGAGTAAAGAAGGTCTTCCAGTAGGTATCCAATTAATAGGAGATACATTTACAGAAGATAAGATATATAAAGTAGCTTATCAACTTGAAAAGAAATTAGCACTAGAATTTGATAGAGAGGTGTAAGATATGGTATATGAAACAGTCATAGGACTTGAAATACATGCTGAATTAAAAACTAAAACAAAAATATTCTGTAGTTGTTCTACAGAATTCGGTAAAAAACCTAATGAAAATACTTGTCCAATATGTCTAGGTATTCCAGGAACTTTACCAGTGTTAAATGAAGATGTAATAAAGCTTGCAATTAAAGCAGGTACTGCTCTTGATTGTACAATAAACAACTACAATAAGATGGACAGAAAAAACTACTTCTATCCAGACTTAACTAAGAACTTCCAAACTTCACAATACGATTTACCAATGTGTAGCAATGGTCTAGTAAAATTTGATTTTGAAGGAAAAGAAGTAAAGGTTAGAATAAACAGAATACATATAGAAGAAGATGCAGGTAAGCTTGTGCATTTAGAAGATGAACCATATTCATTAGTAGACTACAATAGATGTGGTGTGCCACTAATAGAAATCGTTACAGAACCAGATTTACGTTCTCCTGCTGAAGCTGCTGAATTTATGAGACAATTAAAGGGTATCCTTGAATACGCAGAAGTATCAGATTGTCGTATGGAACAAGGTTCAATAAGATGTGATGCCAATATATCTATAAGACCACTTGGACAAGAAGAATACGGAACAAAGGTAGAAATAAAGAACATAAACTCATTTAGAGAAGTTCAAAAAGCTCTAGAAAAAGAAGAAAAAAGACAAAGAGAATTATATCAATATGGTGAACAACATAAAATAAAACAAGAAACTAGAAGATGGGATGCTGCAAAGGCTAAAACTTTACCAATGCGTTCAAAAGAAGAAGCTCATGATTACAGATACTTCCCAGAACCAGACTTAACACCAATTATAATAGAACAATCTTTTGTAGATGAAACTAAGGCTAACTTACCAGAAATGCCAATTCAAAAACGCGAAAGATTTGTAAGAGATTACAAAATACCAGAAAAAGATGCTTCTATAATAATAGCTAATAAGACATTAGCGAGCTTCTATGAAGATGTAGTAGCACTTGGAGCAGATCCTAAGACAGTTGACAACTACATATTAGGAGAAATGCTTAGACTTCTAAATGCTAAAGGTTTAGAACCAGAAGATATAACTATGGAACCTAAAAACTTAGCAGAATTAATAAAAGTTATAGCAGAAGGTAAAATAAGTAAAACTGCTGGTAAAGAAGTATTTGAAGAAATGTTTGAAACTAACAAGGATCCAAATACTATAATAGAAGAAAAAGGACTTGCTCAAATAAGTTCATCTGACGAGCTTGAAAAATTAGTCGATGAAGTACTTGCTAAGAACCCTCAATCAATAGAAGACTTCAAAGCAGGTAAAAAACAAGCTGCAGGCTTCCTAATGGGACAAGTAATGAAGGCTTCAAAAGGAAAAGCAAACCCACAAGTTGCTAAGAAGATGATAGACGACAAGTTAAATGCTTTAGCTTAATAAATAGCTTAAAAAATTGATTTTCAAGAACCATTGTGTAATAATTAAATTATATGATGGTTCTTTTTTAAATAAAATTTATGAGAATAAGAAAGATTAGCGAATTTGCTATATCAAATGTAAAAAATAATATAACTATATTGTAAAAAGAAGGTAAATATATTATGAATATTTTATTGAAAAGATCAGTACAAAGGGCAATACTTTTAGCGACCTCATTTGTAATACAAATCGCGGTATTGTTGTTTTTTATATTTCAATATAAAGGAAATTTCCTACATTTTTATCTAGGGTCATTAACTCTTAGTATAGCGATAGTTTTTGTAATTATAAATAATAAGAGCAACCCGAGCTACAAAATCGCATGGATTATACCTGTGCTTATTTTTCCTATATTTGGAGGATTGTTTTACTTATTATACGGTGGAAATAAATTGAGCACTAGAGAAAAATTAAAAATGGTAATCCAAAATATAAAAATGACTAATTCTCTAAAACAAGATGATCAAATAATAGAGAATTTAGGCAAACAAAATATATATGCTCAAAATCAGAGTAAATATATTTTAGATTACGCAAAATGCCCTGTTTATAATAATACAGAAACTACTTACTTTAAAATTGGAGAAGAAAAGTACGAGGCTCTTTTAAGGGAATTAGAAAAGGCAGAAAAATTCATCTTTTTAGAGTATTTTATTATACAGGAAGGGAAGATGTTCAACTCCATATTAGAAATTTTGGAGAGAAAAGCAAGAGAAGGTGTAGATGTAAGGCTGATTTACGACGATGTAGGATGTCTCGTTACGCTTCCACATAACTACCACAAGGAGCTAGAAAAAAAGGGAATTAAATGTAGAGTATTTAACCCTATAAAGCCATTTTTTACTAGAAGATTAAACAACAGAGACCACAGAAAGATCGCAGTAATAGATGGAAACGTCGGTTTTACTGGTGGTATAAATTTAGCTGATGAGTATATAAATGAATACGAAAAGCATGGCTATTGGAAGGATGCTGCTATAATGCTAAAGGGAGATGCAGTGTGGAGCTTGACGATAATGTTTTTATCTATGTGGGACTATATAGATAATATAGATGAAAATTATCTGAGATTTAAGCCTTCTGCAGATAAAAAATATATAGCTAATGGATATGTTCACCCATTTGACGACAGTCCACTTGTGAACGAGCCAATAGGTGAAACTGTTTATTTAAATTTAATAAACAAAGCTAAAAAATACATATATATAAATACTCCTTATTTGATAATCGATAACGAAATGGCGACTGCACTTAAAATAGCATCTAAATCTGGCGTAGATGTCAAAATAGTAACTCCTTACATTCCAGATAAAGTATTTGTCCATGCAGTTACAAAATCATACTACGAATCATTTATAAAGGATAATATAGAAATCTACGAGTTTACTCCTGGATTTATGCATGCAAAGACATTTGTGGTAGATGATGAGTACGCAGTAGTTGGAAGTATTAATTTGGATTTTAGAAGTCTGTATCTACATTATGAATGTGGTGTATGGCTTTACAATACAGAAAGTATAAAGGACATAAAGGAGGATTACCTAAAAACTCTTGAAAAATGCTACAAAGTTACTTTACAGGAATGTAAAAATACAAGTAAGATTAAAAAATTCTTTAGATTAGTTATAAGATTGTTTGCGCCACTATTATAGTAGTGAGCAGATTATGGAGAAGATTTATGATAAAAAAATATACGGATTTGATATTTGGATTTTTGATGATTTTTTATTTTTTATTGATAAATTCAATGTCTTTATTGAGGTTTAAGTACATATTTTTATTTTTGGGATTTTTATGTATTTTTTACCATTTTATTAAAAAATACTTAGATGATAAAAATAAAGTTTACAAATTTATAAAAAAGGCGTTTATTATAGCACTGGCGTTGTTTTTTGTGGTAGAGGGATGCATGATTTTTTATCCTAAGAAAAATTTAAAAAATGATTGTGATTATATAATTGTTTTGGGAGCATTAGTAAATAAAAACCAAATAAGCAAGAGTTTACAGGATAGGTTAGATACATGCATAGATTATTTAGATAAAAGCGAAGACGATTGCTATATCGTAGTTTCGGGAGGTCAAGGTAGAGGAGAAAATGTAACCGAGGCTTCTGCGATGAAGAAATACTTAGTTTATAAAGGAGTTAGTGATGATTTAATTCTTATGGAGGATAAATCAACTACGACAAAGGAAAATTTCGTGTTTTCTAAAAAATTAATAGAACAAAAAAGCGGTAAAAAAATAGAAAATCTAGATATAAAAATAATAACGACTGACTTTCATACCTTGAGAAGTAAGTTGATTTCATATAGAGCTGGCTATAAAAATACTAGCTTTTATACTTCAAAGTCGAGCTACTACTTATATGCTTTAAATTATACAAGAGAATTTTTTGCATTAATATGTAATATTATGTTTAATTACTAAAGGAGAATAAAATGCTTAATAAATTTAATATAAATGTGGATGAATTAAAGGCAAATATAGATGGAATAAAATCTATGGTAAATAAGAAAAAAAGTTATCAGGATATAAAGAAAAAGGTATTAAATAAACATATAGAATTAGATGATCAAAATATAATCGATATATCTGTAGATGTAAATGTAGCCCGCGATGAAAACGGCGAGGAGGTCGTCTTAAATTCAAAAAATTTAGACCAGATAATAAACGATATAGCAGGGACTATTGTAAGAAATACTACCGAAAATATGGTCATGCCTAAGAATATAATTATTTCTTCTAAAGAAAATATAATGGATCAAATTGAGTATCAAAATATAGAAAAAACATACGATGATGTAGATTTAGGGATTATGAGTATAGAAAAACCGAGATACAGTATGGATCAGGTTTTTTTAAATCAAGATATGAAAAAAAATGTTTCGAGAATACTAGCTATAAGTAAAAATAAAAGAAAAATAGTAGAGGAGCTAAAAATTCAAAATTCTCTAAAGGGAGCAAACTCTATACTTTGCAATTTCTATGGAGAAAGCGGTAGTGGAAAAACCTCTGTAATCCACTGTATAGCAAGTGAGATAAATAAAAATATAGTTACAGTCAACTACAACATGATAGAGGCGATACCTGTTTACGATATACCGAAAACTATAAAGGCTATATTTGAAATAGCTAAAAAACAAAATGCTGTAGTCGTAATCACAGAGAGCGATAGGCTTATAAAACAGAAAAAAGTAGATTCAAGCGAGTACTACGACAATCTAATCAATGTAATAAAGGGTTCTATAAAAGTAGAAATAGGAAAATTTGACTCCTTATTATTTTTTACTTCAACTAATAAAGATAAAATAGACGAGTATTTTAGCAAATTGTTTTTTATAAACGTGGAGTTTAAAAATCCAGATGAATACGAGCGCGAAAAGCTGTGGGAGTTTTGCACTAAGGAAAATGTAAAATTATCTCCTATATTAGATCCTAAGAGCTTAGCTCAGAAGTACGAAAATATAAGTAGAGCTGATATTAAGGATATATTATTTATAGCAGCTTCCATTGCTTTAGAAAACAATAGAGATATTTTATATGAATCAGATTTTGATTCGGCGTACAGTCAGGTTTTAGAAAGATATTGATTTTATTTATAGAGGCTTTTGAAAATTTTGTTTTGCAGAAGCCTCTAATTTTTCTAATTTGAAAAATCTATATTTAATTGAATTTCCTCCCCGTCTATAAATAAATTATCTTCAATTAAATAAACGACGCTATTTCTAAAAAAATATGCATTCCTATCTGAAAGTTCAAAAGGGCAATTTTTCTTATCTAGTACAATATTATTTATTTTTAATACTAAAAAGCTGTTTTCAAATACAACATCTACTATCAAATTATGTATAAATTTGATTTGGACATTTTTAAGATAAGTATCGATAGATTTTAAAATAGAATCAAATATACAGTGTTTTAGTGCAAGCTCTTTATTGTAGCCGCATTTTGCACAATATATGTAATTAGATGATGTTTCTGATGTTATAGTTGTATATTCCTCATTACAAATGCTGCAAAATCTCTTCATTTTCATTTCCCCCTCGTTTTGAAATAATGTATAATTAATTTGACTATGACTAAATAGTAGCACTAAAATTCTGAAAATGGCACAGGTAAGTAATGGTAAATATATTTTGAAATTTATTAAATATTTTCTATAAAAATATGTTATCATATATAGATATGTGAGAAAAATGTATTGAGGAGGGAATTTTTTTGGAAGAAATATCAAATATTGATTTTGAACATCTGTCTTTTTCAACAGTCATGAGAAGACTTTCTGACTGGGCATTAAACGACGGAATAAACGCCGGTGTAAAGCTTATAATAGGCGTACTTGTAATAATTATTGGATTTAAGTTGATTAATAAAATATCTAATAAGTTTTTAAAATTTGCAGAGTTGAAAAACATAGACGTTACTCTAGTTAAATTTTTAAAATCATTCATAAATATATCTTTAAAATGTCTATTATTATTGATAATAATTGGAGGATATTGGGATATTGAGTTGACTGGATTTGCGGCTATTTTAGCTTCAGCAGGGGTTGCAATAGGTTTAGCGCTTCAAGGTAGTCTATCGAATTTTGCCGGTGGATTTATAATACTTTTCTTAAGACCTTTTAAGGTAGGAGATTATATCCAAGCAGCAGGATTTGAAGGAACAGTAGAGCAAATAGGAGTATTTTATACTAATTTAGCAACTGTAGACAATAAATTAGTCATGATACCTAATGGTACTCTATCAAATGGAAGCCTGGTAAATTTCACAGCTAAAGAAACTAGAAGAGTTGATTTTGTTTTCTCAGTTGGATATGATACAGAGCTTTTAAAAGTTAGAAGAGTGTTAAAGGATATAGTGGACAAGCATAATTTAATTTTATCTAAGCCAGAGCCTTTTATAGGTTTAGTTGAACACAATGCTAGCTCATTAGATTTTGCAGTTAGAGTTTGGGTAAAAACTGAAGATTACTGGACTGTATACTTCGATTTACTAGAGACAGTAAAAAATAGATTTGATGAGGAAAATATAGATATACCATATCCACAAATGGATTTACATTTTATAAATCAAATAAATAAAAATCAAGATTAATATAAAAAAACTGGTAGATACTAAATATATCGGCCAGTTTTTTTTATTTAAAAATATATTACAAATTTGTTATGAAATTGTAAGTAATATTTAAATAAATAATTTCATGAAATAATGTATAATCATATTATAAAAGAACATAATTATAAGAGATTGAAAATACAAATCGATCTCTTTGATATAAAAGTTTTATAATTTAAAACTGAGGAGCGTGGTAATATGGAATACATACAAAGTTTACTAAATTTAGTGCAAGATTACTGGATACTTTCAATATGTGTAGGTTTTTTTAGTGCTTTTGTAGAGAGCTTTGTTCCTATGCTGCCATTAGTTGCAATTGTAACAGCAAATGCTGCCTTGTTTGGAATGGCAAAGGGATTTTTAATATCTTGGATTGGATCTGTTACAGGAACTATTTGTTTATTTTTAATAGTTTCTAAAATAGGAAATAGTAAGAAATTACTTGAGAGAGTTAAAAGTGAAAAGGTTAAGAATGCTATTTTATGGATAGATAAGAGAGGATTTAAGCTTTTGTTTATAGCTTATGCTTGTCCATTTTTACCTGCATGCGTGATAACTATAGCAGCAGCTATTAGCAAGAGACATATAACTACTTTTACGTCAGCAGTTTTATCAGGGAAATTCATAATGTTTTTAGTGATAAGTTATATTGGACAAGATATATACGGATTTATAACTAGCCCTGTGAAGATAGTAGGATTTTGTTTGATCGTATTCTTAGCTTGGAAGCTAGGTAATAAATTAAACAAGGATTTAGATTATATAGAAGAAAAAAGACATATTAAGACAGAGGAAGAAGATTTAGATGATAGTGAATATATAGAACTGGAAAAGAGAGTTAGATAAAAATTAGAGGTTATTTTCAAAACCTCTAATTTTGATGTTTAATAATTTTAAGATATATTTTTATCGACTTGCTCCCAATTTATGAAATCGAAAAATTTATTTACAAATTGACATTTATCAGAATAAAGTCTTTTATCTAAGTTTAAGCAGAGCACGATTTGATGTTTAAATGATATAGGACAGTAAACTTCATTAGATGTCGCTAAATACAGATCCCCGCTAGGTTTACATGCTAAAAAAATCCAATCGGCATTTGAATTTATAGCTGAGCTTTTAAATTCTCTTTTGAAATCGTCAAAGCAGGTAAATGATTTATCTATTTTTTTTAGAAATTTTTCACCTGGAGAAGTTTTTCTAGCGGATAGATTTTTAAAAAAATATTCAAAATTAATTGCAGAGGCTGCGTTTAATTTGACATTTAGAGCTATTTCTTCTGGCATAGAATCTAAATTTTTTAGAAGATCTTCTAAAGATGCATCTTTAAATTCTTTATTATCTTCTAATATAAGGTTTAGATTATCTAGACATGAAGTGTACTCATCGTACATAGCTTTTAATTGAGTTTCGTTTATAAATTGATTTAATTCGCAAAAGGAATAATCGAGCTTTACAGGTTCTAATTTAGCTGAGCTCAAAGCATATGTACAGCTTAAATCGATTGTCGTACAAAATAATAATATCGACAAAAATAAAATTAATTTTTTCATTAGATTCACCTCTAATATATTATGTTACAAAATAGTTAAAAGTATTATAAAATTCATCTATAATATACAAAAATTATTTATAATATATAATAGAATGTATCTTTGCAATCTATTTGTAATAAAATTTGCGATACGTTATGTTATAATGATATTAAACAGTATAAAAATTTAATAAAATTTAAAAGGAGAGATAAAAATGGCAATAACATTATCAAAAGGTCAAAAAGTTAGTTTAACTAAAGGAAATCCAGGGCTTAAACATCTAGTTGTTGGACTAGGATGGGATACTAATAAATACGATGGAGGATTTGATTTTGACTTAGATTCAGCTGCTTTTTTATTAGGAGAAGGTGGAAAAGTAAATAATGATGCAGATTTTATTTTCTACAATAATTTAAAGCATTCATCAGGAGCTATTGAACATCTAGGAGATAATTTAACTGGAGCAGGAGATGGAGACGATGAACAAATAAAGGTTGATTTAAGTTTAGTACCAGCTAATGTAAGTAAAATTGCTTTTACTGTAACTATACATGAGGCTTTAGAAAGAAGACAAAACTTTGGACAAGTAAATAATTCATATGTAAGAGTTGTAAATGAAGACACTAAAGAAGAGCTTTTAAACTACGAATTAGGTGAAGATTTCTCTATAGAAACAGCTGTAGTTGTTTGTGAAATA
>NZ_JBJDXL010000478.1:1297-2556 GCF_051866655.1 Intestinibacter sp. | reverse complement strand
TAATGAAGTTTTTCCCATAGATTTTAATATCGAGCGCAATTCATCATCATTTGGAATTTTTAACTCGACTTTTTTAGGAGAGAAGCTTTTATCCAAAGAAATTTTTGATAAATACTCATCATAAGGATATTTGTCGTCATAATCCTTGTATTTAATTTTGCATTTATCTCTGTAATTTCTAATATTTATCTCTCTTTCCTGATAAGTTATGCTGTGATTATCTACTCCAGAACCATTTAAACAGCTATGGATACAACCACTCATTTCAAATATCGTATTCTTAAATCGCCCCTGCTCTAAAGCATGAAGTATACTTATACAATCATTTACACCCTCTACTGTGATTACCTTTTTTACTGGATTTTTGTCGTTTACTACACGAGTCGTTTGACCTACTAGAGGAAATAACAACCTATCCTTGCAAATCACATCGAATTCTCCTTCCTCAAGGCTGTCTAAATCTATATGCTCTCTTTTGAACCATCTTTGCAATTCGGCAAATGTTATAACTCCATCGACACTCATATCTAGAGAGCCCTCATCCTTTTTAGCTAGACAAGGACCTATAAAAACTACCTTTGTATCAGTGCTGTATTTGCTTTTCATAAGTCTAGTATGACATAGAAAAGGCGATACTACAGGTATTATATTTTTAGTAAACTTAGGGAAGTGTTTTTCAATCAAGTTATTTATCGTTGGACAGAAGCTCGTAAAATAATTTTCTCCATCATCTAAATTTGCATATTTATAATACTCATTTAAAATAGGCTCTGTGGCTATTACAGTTTCCTCGACATAGTCAAAACCTAGTTTTTTTAATGCAGCAGGTATTTTATGGCTATTTTCCCCGAAAATAGAAACAAAGCTCGGTGCAATCGATACTGCAACTTTATTTTTGCTTTTTATAAATGATTTAATTTTAGATACTTCTGATTTTAATATTGATTTTTTTTGAGGACAGGCTTTGGAGCACTCATTACATATAATGCATCTGTCTCTTAAAATTTGAGCTTGCTCATTTTTGAATTTAATTGCATTTACTGGACATGCGCGGGCACATGCATAGCAGCTTTTACATTTAGTCTTTTTTAAATTGACATACCACATAATAATTCCTCCAAGGATATAAAATATTTTCCCAACCTTAGAGATATATTAATAGTTGATTTTAATAACCCCTATAAAAAATTCCTTATACTCGTTTAATTATACTATATATGTTTTTTATTAACAATTTCTTATCTGTTATCACAGTTTAT
>NZ_JBJDXL010000478.1:0-1197 GCF_051866655.1 Intestinibacter sp. | reverse complement strand
TGGTATATTTGATATTGTTCCTAGGTAAGTTACGTAGTTTTGTTCTTTGTTTACTTCGTAATTTACTTTACCTATACTTCTAGCGGCTTTTTGAGTATCTAATGTCAAGGCTTCGCCTTCTGCTAATAGGTTAGCAGGTATTATTAGAGTACCTTTTTCTACGATTTCGTCGCCGTCATTGTATAGTTTAGTACCAAATCTTATACCACTCTTACCGTCAACTACTAATTTACCTTGTGCACCAAGCATTTGAACGTGAGCCCATTTAGCTTTGTAAGTTACGCTTTCAGTGTATCTAGCACCTGATTTGTATTCAGTAGTTATGTCATCAGTATCAGAGTACCATCCAACAAAAGTATATCCTTCTTTAGTTGGTGCTGTTGGCATGTAATTTAATACTTTGTTTGGTTTTATAGCTTTTGAAATTACGGCTTCGCCGTTATCAGCATCGAAGCTTACAGTTATATCATCAGCTTCTGTAACTGTCACTTCACAAACTGGAGCAGTTATTACAGTTTCTTCGCTATCGCTTAGACTTAAATCAGTACCTTGTGCAGAAACTATATATGTTCCTGGTTCGTCAAACATTAATGTCGCCTTACCATCTTTATCAGTTACTATATCAGTGGCTTCGCCATCTACGTAGATAGTAGCTCCTGAAATAGCTTGACCTTCTGGTCCTAAATATGATGCTACATTATCAAATCCATTTAGAGTTAATTCTAAGTTTTGTCCTTGTTTTACTGTAGCTTCTTGTTTATCGAAGTAAGTATAGAACATTGGAACTTGATAATCTGTAAACATTGTTACATTTACATCGTCATTATTTTTCATGTTGATGTAATCAGCAGTAGAACCCCATATGTATCCTTCATCTTCTAGCCATTCACCTGGATATTTGTTGTTTACATAGTAATTTAATTGTGTAGTTTCAACTCCTAAGAATTTAGTTATATACAAGTCATTTCCTGTAGCTGGACTATTATTTGGTGTTCCTGCAAAGTTTTCTGCTCCACCTGCGTATAATTCGTGGAATCTAATAAATACGTTAAGTAATGTTGGATATTCATCACTGTTGTATACACTTGGGTAACCGTAATCAGTTACATCAAAGTTTGTAGCTGTTATTGGTATTCTTGCAAGTGTTGTTTCATCGTCGTCTGCCAACTTAAATTCTCCGTCTTTACTTACTGTAAC
>NZ_JBJDXL010000477.1:0-2560 GCF_051866655.1 Intestinibacter sp. | reverse complement strand
CATACAGTTTTGTAAAATAGCTTTTCAGCTGCAGCTGGAGGATTTGATGTGTCGTAAATATCTCCAGCTATTATAACCATATCTATATTATTTTCTTCGACTAAAGTCACAAAATCGTTTAAAAACATCTCTTGTTCTCTAAGTCTGCTATTTCCCTCTAGTGTTTTTCCCAAGTGCCAGTCTGATGTATGAATAAATTTCATTTTTCTCTCCTTTAAACCTTTATCTCTTGATTTATGCTAAATAAATACAAATACTTTTCCTTTACTGTTTTCCCCGTCAATATAGAAAGCGCCTCTGCATAAATATCTAATTGCTTTTTGTACCTGTGTACTATTTCTTCTTTATTATTATATACCTTATCTGTCTTGTAATCCAAAATAACTATTTGATCGTCTTCTTCAAAATATACATCGATTATACCTCTAAGCATAACTGATTCGTCCTTGTAAGTCTCACTGTTATTTTTAAATGCTTCATCGTTTACATATATATCGTTCATTTTTATTTGAGTGTATATTTTTTGTTCTCTTTTTACGAAATTTGAAGCTAACAATCTACTTCCAATAGGAGATTTGAAGAATTTCGATATTTTTCTAGGAGTTAGAACCTTCGATTCCTTTTCAGTTATTACGTTTCTCTTTACTAAACTCTGGATTTGAGCTTTTATTTCCTCCTCAGTAGACACCTTGTTTAAATCTAAAACCTCCATGATCAAGTGAACTACTGTACCTCTTTTGGCTCCTGTTAGCTTTTCTTCTTTTTCGTCTTCATTTACGAATTTTGGCTTTTTAAGTGTAGTTTTTTGTCTGTATAAGCTAGCTGATAAATCCTCTTCTTCATAGGCTTCCTGTCTTTTCTTTATTTCTGTTACAGATATACTTGCGGCCTTTTTTACAACTGCCTCGTAAGGATATTCAAAGTCCAGCTTTCTCTCGATTTCTCCGTAGTATTCTGTGTCATTTTCGGATAAGTCCATATTGTCTAGAATTTCTCTTATACCTTCTTTTTCATGTCTCTCGAAATCTATGTCTTCCTTTTTCCATGTTTTTATAGACCATTTTGATTCATCCTCTAGATATATATCTGTTGATATATTGTACATCTCTCTTATAGACTTTAAGTCCTCGTGTTTTATTAGAGCCGGCATCATCCAATCTAGATAATTTTTTCCGTTTAAAATATCGTATTTTGAAACTGATTTTTCTCTAGATATATTTGACGACCACTTATGGACATTTTTTTCTATATCTCTAACTGAGCCTGTTATTATAAGCTTTTCCTTTGCCCTTGTAAGTGCGACGTATAGAATTCTCATCTCCTCTGATATATTTTCTATGTTTATTTTGCATTTTAGGGCTTCCTTTGCGATACTTGGATATGAAATTCTTCTCTCGAAATCCACGATTTGTGGTCCGTATCCAAGCTCGTGGTGATACAATACATCGTTTCTAAAATCCATAGTGTTGAAATTTCTGCCCATTCCAGCGCAGATTACTATAGGGAATTCCAAGCCCTTACTTTTGTGGATACTCATGATTCTGACTACATTTGCATTTTCTCCTAATGTCTTGGCGCTTCCCATATCAGAATTTGATTTTTTTAATTTGCTGATGAAATTTATAAAATTAAATATTCCCTTGAAGCTAGTCTCTTCAAATTGTTTAGCTCTTTCAAATAGTATTCTCAAGTTAGCCTGTCTTTGGCTACCTCCAGGCAGTGCACCACAGTATGCGTAGTAGCCGCTATTTGTATATATATACCATAAAAATTCATCTGTACTCATGTACATAGATTTTTCTTGAAGCTCTTTTAAATCGTCTAAGAATCTTCTAACCTTTTGTTTAAGTGGATTTTCTTCTTGTAAATCATCCTCTTCATCGCATACAAAGCCTTCACAGTCGATATTTTGGTAGTAATCGTCTATATCGCTTTCAATATAGTCTTCAACTTCACTACCTAAATCCTGTTGCTCTATTTCATCGTTTTCAACTACAACTTCTTGTACATCAATCTTTTCACCTACAAAAAGCTTCATTGCCTCATAAAAACTAACCTTCTTATCCACAACTCTGATATCGATGAAGTCCTCTGGTGTAAATCCATATATAGGAGACCTCAAAATAGCAATAAGCGGAATATCTTGCATTGGGTTATCGATCACTTTTAGATACGACATTATAACTTGTATTTCCATATTTTCAAAATACCCTTGTCCTATATCTGCGTAAGTTGGGATATCCATATTTATAAGCTCTTCAGCAAATACAGGCGCCCACGCTGATGTCGCTCTAAGCAAGATCACTATGTCTTTGTAATCCACATCTCTGTACATTCCCAATCTCTTGTCAAATACCTGCATTCTCTCTCCGTTTTCATTTGGCTTTAAGATATCCTTTATTATCTTTCCAACCATTCTAGCTTCTATTTGACTTGCATCTAAATCCTCGTCGTCTAGTTCCTCTTCCTCAGGATTTTCAACTTCTTCTACTTTCTTTTCCATAAGATGGATTTCTGTCGGTCCACCTAATATTACTTTTTCATCATCTATATCTTCAAA
>NZ_JBJDXL010000476.1:0-2563 GCF_051866655.1 Intestinibacter sp. | reverse complement strand
AAGGTGAAGAAATATTTACATTATATGAAGGAAAATGCCAAGGTCAAATCGTGGGCGGCAACTTGAGCTTGATAAATACATCTCTAGGAACAGAATACGAAATAGACACTAAGGACAAAATCCTATTTATAGAAGAGACTAGCGAATATGTATATAATGTAGATAAAATGATAAACCACCTCCACATGGCCGGTAAATTTAGAGATTGCAAGGGCATAATATTCGGCGACTTCGACAACTGCAGAAAGGTCAGAGACGAGGACTGGGCAGTCGAGGATATAGTAAATGAAATCGCCCAAAGATACAAAAAGCCGACAATTTACAACCTACAAACAGGTCACTGCATCCCAGTCGGCACAATACCTCTAGGTGCGATGTGCTACTTAGATGCTACTAATAAAAAGGTAGAATTCGATTATTCAAATTGCTCATGCTAAAATTGAATGCCATACAATAAAAATTGAATGCCATACAATTATAATATTGTTGTAAAAAATTGTATATGCTAACCTTATATTAAGTTAATAATTTATTTGAAAGGGGAAATTATATTATGAAACAATATGTAATTGATGCATTTAGTGACAAGTTATTTGGTGGGAATCCAGCTGCAATATGTATAATGGATTCGTGGATTTCAGATGAAATGATGATGAACATAACTAGAGAAAATAATCTTTCAGAAACAGCATTTGCAGTAAAAGAGGGTGATAAATATAAATTACGTTGGTTTACACCAGGAGGAGAAATAGACTTATGTGGTCATGCAACATTAGCAAGTGCTTATATTATTACAAATTTCTTAGAAACTGATTTAGAAACAGTAACATTTTCTACATTGAGTGGCGACTTAATCGTAAATAAAAAGGGCGATTTATATGAAATGGATTTTCCTGCATACGACCTAAAACCAGTTGAAATAACTGAAAAGATGATCGATGCTATAGGAGCTAAACCAGTAGAAGCATATATGGGAAGAGATTTACTTTGCATATTTGACGACGAAAAAACAGTTAGAGAATTAAAGCCTGATATGGAAAAATTAAAAACAATTGATGGATTATTATTACAAGTAACTGCAGCAGGAAAAGATGTGGATTGTGTATCACGTAGTTTTGCTCCAAAAATGAACGTTGATGAAGATCCAGTATGTGGTTCAGGACATTGTCATATTGCACCGTACTGGTTAAATAAACTGAACAAAGATAGTATAGTTGCATATCAAGCTTCTAAAAGGGGTGGAGTACTTTATTGTAGCCAAGAAGGTGATAGAGTTAAGCTTAGTGGAAAGGCTGTAGTATATTCAATAGCAGATATTAATATAGATTAATTGAAGGAGAATAAGTAAAATGAGTAATCAAGTAATACACACAAATAACGCACCAGCAGCTATAGGACCATATTCACAAGCAATAAAGGCTGGAAATCTATTATTTATATCAGGTCAAGGAGCATTTGATCCTAAAACAATGGCGATTGTAGAGGGTGATGTAAAAGCACAGACAGCCCAAACTTTAGAAAATATTCAAGCAATATTAAAGGAAGCTGGAGCTGATTTTTCAAACGTAGTAAAAACTACTGTTTTCATAAAAGATATGAATGACTTCGGGCAAATAAATGAAGTATATGCTAAATATTTTGGTGAAAACAAGCCTGCTAGAGCTTGTGTTGAAGTTGCAAGACTTCCAAAGGATATAAAGGTTGAGATAGAATTAATAGCAGTATTATAGATAAATAAATCGGAATTCAACTATTCCAACTGCTCATGTGAAAAATAAGTTTGATTAATTATATGTTTTGTAATAAAATGGAAATATTAACTCGAAGAAGTATATCAGAGCAATTTAGGGGGACATATGGAAAACATTACAACAATATTATTTGATTTAGACGGAACACTAATTCCTTTTGATCAGGAGGAATTTATAAAAGCTTATTTTTACAATTTAATAAAAAAATTTGCACCTATGGGATACGACAAGGATTTACTTATAAAATCTATATGGGCAGGAACAGGAAGCATGGTTAAAAACGATGGAAAGGTCACTAACGAAGATGCATTTAAAATTACCTTCTCAAAATTAATGCAAAGAGAATACGACGAAATGGAAAAAAGCTTCCTTGATTTTTACGCAAATGAATTCGACGATGCAAAATCTACACTACAAGAAGACGTAGATAGATCAGAATTTATAAAATCTCTAAAAGACAAGGGATTAAAGGTGGTTTTAGCTACAAACCCAATATTCCCAAAGGTGGCTGTCCAAACTAGACTTAACTGGATTGGCTTGAAATTAGAGGATTTCGACTATGTGACTACTTTCGAAAATAGCCACTACTGCAAGCCAAATTTAGATTATTACAGAGAAATTTTTGAAAACATCGGTTCTAATCCAAACGAATCTATAATGGTCGGAAATAATGCACTAGAAGATATGATATCTGGCGAGCTAGGTGTTAAGACTTATTTAATAACTGATAATCTTGAAAATCCTAACAAGGTGGATATAGATCAGTTTGAAAATGGAAGCTTTGATTTTATAGCTGGTAAAATTTTAGAAGT
>NZ_JBJDXL010000475.1:0-2567 GCF_051866655.1 Intestinibacter sp. | reverse complement strand
AATATCTCGAATTACAAAATCAAGAAGGAAAGGGACCTAATGTAGTAGTCATCGGAGGAGGAACTGGACAGTCAATTTTTTTAAGAGGTTTAAAACACCATACACAAAATATAACAGCTGTGGTTACAGTTGCAGATGATGGTGGTGGTTCAGGTGTGCTTAGATCTGATTTAGGAATGTTGCCACCTGGAGATATAAGAAACTGTATTATGGCGCTTGCAAATATAGAGCCTACTATGAATGAAGTTATGCAATATAGATTTGAAGAAGGTGTATTAAAAGGTCAAAGTTTTGGAAACCTATTTTTAGCTGCAATGAATGGATTATATGGAAATTTTGAAACGGCAATATATAAAATAGGCCAAATATTTGCTATAACAGGTAGAGTACTACCAGTTACACTTGAGAATGTAGATTTGATTGCGACTTTAGATAATGGTCAAGTTATAAGAGGAGAATCAGCAATACCCAAAATAGTTAAAAAGCAAAAATGTAAAATAGACAAAATTACTTTAACACCAGAAAACTGCAGACCTTTAGATGAAGTCATAAGCTCTATACATGGAGCTGATATTATAGTTATGGGACCAGGTAGTTTATATACTAGTGTAATACCTAACTTATTAGTTCCAGGCGTGATTGATTCTATAAAAAAATCAAATGCTAAAAAAGTATATATACCGAATGTTATGACTCAGCCAGGCGAGACAGATGGATACAATGTATTAGATCATGTTCAAGCATTGATAAAACATACAGGATATGGATTAATTGATTATATCGTAGTTAATAATGAAGAAATACCAGAAATTGTATCAAAAAGATATAATGATGATGGCTCTATACAAGTTTTACTAGATAATGAGCAAAAGCTAAAATTAAAGTGTATGGGTATTAAAACTATTGAGGACAATTTAATCGAAATAAAAAATTCCTATATTAGACATAATGCTGATAAGATTTCTGATATAATTGTTAACTTGGCTAAAAATCATTAATATTAAACATGTAATTTCCTATGTATTATAAAAAGGATTTTTAAATCTTTATGAAGAAATTCTTATTATTATGTTGAATTAAGGAGTGAATGTCTATGAGAGAAGAGATTAGTGCTGGTGGTGTAGTCTTATTTGGTAATGCAATTCTTCTACTTAGAAAGTTTAATGGTGACTGGGTGTTACCCAAGGGCAGAGTAGAAGAAGGTGAGCAAAAAAAGGATGCCGCTCTTAGAGAAGTACTAGAAGAAACTGGAGTAAAGGCTCAAATATTAAAATATTTAGGTGAAATTCACTACACTTATAAAGAAAATTGGGATGAAAATAGAGCTGTTCATAAGACGGTTTTTTGGTATTTAATGAAATCTAAAAATATGGACACAATTCCTCTTAAAGAAGAGGGCTTTGTAGATGCTAAATTTATACATGTAGATAGAGTAGTTGATTTAGCTAGATATAACGACGAAAGAGAAATAATAAAAGTTGCATTAGAGGAAATAAAAAAAAGAAACAAAAAAAGCTAGAATTAGGTGATAAAAATGTCTTTTTCGAGTGAGACAAAAAATGAATTAGCTAGGGTTAAAGAAGTCGATAAGAAAAATAAACAGGCAGAATTATCGGCCATAGTTAGAATGGCTGGAAGTATACAGATTGCAGGACTTAGAAAAATTAATATAAAGATAACTACTGAATTAAATTCTGTGGCTAGAAGAATTTTTAAATTATTAAAAAAGGAATTTGATATAAGTACTACAATTTCTGTAAACAAAAATCAAATGCTAAAGAGAAATAATAGCTATGTTTTGACTGTAAAAAGTGAAAATGGAGCGGAAGCACTTCTTAAAAAATTGGAAATACTAGAGGATAAGGATGGTTTTTTCCCAACTAATTGTGTTCCAAAATCAGTATTTGACGACGATAGCCTAAAAAAATCTTATATAAGGGGAGCTTTTTTAGGTGGAGGATCGATTAGTGATCCAGAAAAAAATTATCATATGGAATTTGTAGCTAATCATGAAGATTATGCAAATTCGCTTAAGAATTTAATAAATTCTTTGGGATTTAATTCTAAAATAGTCGCTAGAAAAAATAGTTTTGTTGTTTATTTAAAGGAAAGTGAACAAATTTCTGATTTATTGAGTATGATAGGGGCATATCAGGCTTTACTTAGCTTGCAAAATACAAAAGTAGTAAAAGAAATGAGAAATAACGTAAACCGTATTGTAAATTGTGAAACAGCGAATCTATCTAAAACTGTAAATGCAGCAGTTAGACAAGTCGAAAACATAAAATTAATTCAAAATAAGATAGGAATTAGCAGTTTACCAGAAAATTTACAAGAAATTGCTTTACTTAGGGTAGAGCATGAAGAAATGTCATTGAAGGAATTGGGGGAAATGTTAAATCCACCGATAAGTAAATCAGGAGTCAATCATCGTTTGAAAAAGATAGAGCAGATTGCTAATGATTTAAAATAAAATACAAGAAAATAATTAGGGGGATTTGGTACAAATTCCCCTTGTTTAATTTGAGAAGATGTATTAACGTATGTTTATGAGTTAAACTAAAAAT
>NZ_JBJDXL010000474.1:0-11602 GCF_051866655.1 Intestinibacter sp. | reverse complement strand
ATGAAGATACAATTAATGCTCTAAGAGATACATTTTATCGTCTAGATATATAGTTAAATGGTGATAAAGCAATACGCTTTAGAGACCCATTAGTATTAGACATTCTTTTAAATACTAAAGTATACGCAGATTACGACGGAACTAACGTTAATAGTCTTCGTTATATTGATACTAATGGAAATAAAATGATAACTTATGAAGAAGCTGCAAATGTAAACAGTCTTTCTAATATGTCTGGTTCTAATAGTTCTATTTTTAATGGAACAGATATAGAATATTTTGAGGAATTGCAGTATTTTACAGGGTTAATATCTAAAAGTGGGATGTGGACTAACTGTAAAAAACTAAGGAAAGTAAAGTTGCCGCTGATACAAAACATGGAGATTGGATTTAAAAACTGTTATTAGTTATAGTATGTAATATTACCATATGGCTTAATTACCAATCAAGGATATATGATTCTTGAAAAGACTATGCTCACAGAAGTAATAGACTTTCCTGAAACTTTTACTTCATTCGCAAGTTCACTTTCTGGACAAAATAGAGCTAGATACATACTTAGATACAATGGAGTAGTATCTTTAAACGGTGGGTTTGGCTATGCCAACAATAGCATTTATTATGTTCCTGACGATTAGGTAGATAAATATAAAATAGCTACAAATTGGAGTGATAAACCAGATAATATACTACCGTTATCAGAATTTAATGACATACAATTAATACCTGGAAAAGGATGGTTAACAGAAGATAAGACATTGATAGAAAACGTATATGAGTATGATTTAGACTATGAAGTAATAAATGGTCCGGGGCACATGGAAGGTAATTACTTAATTGTAGATGAATACAATAAGATAATCACAGTAAAAGGAACTAAAAAAGACGGATCGAAAAGCAATACGAAATAGTTTATTAGGTGTAAAAATTTAAAATTATACACAGAAGCTACTGTTACTGATAACGTAATAGAATACTCAGAACAATGGACTTTTAATTGCTACGAAATAGATGTAACCGGACTGTTCAATATAAAAGTTACTAACACAAAAGAATCGTGGGGTAAAATAATATTACTAGATTCTAACAGAGAATTTATAACATATTATAACGGATAGTATAATGATGCTACTTATACATTTCCAGACAATGCTGTGACAGCTATAGTTAGTACACCAATAAATTCTGGTCATTTTGTAGTTACAGATACAGACCACAATACAGTAGTGTTTGAAGGACATGATTTTACTACGTTTAGATAACAATATAAAAGGCTATTAGTATCAAACTAATGGTATTTTATATAGTAAACACATTAATATTAGTTACGTTACTAACTATATGACAGCATTATCTTTAGCTAACAGATGATAAAATAATATGGTAGTACATTTAGGAGAGTAGACAATGACGTTATTCAAACGCATTTTTGCAAATGGTTGGTAGTCGTTGTGGGGAGCAATAACTTCATTTGCTGCACTTTTAGCACCGGCTATGCCTGCAACTCTTACTGCATATTGCTTTATTACTGCTGATTTATATTATGGTTATAAAGTATCTAAGAAATATGGTTAGAAACAATTTGAATCACATAAATTCTGGAATACAGTTAATAAGTATACTGAAGCTACAGTATTAATATGCTTAGCTTTATTCTTAGATAGTAATATTTTCATGACATATCAGGAGTTAAGCGCAGTAAAAGTAGCAGCTGGTTCTGTTTGTATAGCTGAAGGAATATCATTATTAGAATCTCTAAGAGCATTACATCCTAATTCAACAATATCAAAGCTATTAGCTAAAATAATTAAGTCGAAGGCTGATAAATATCTAGATGTAGACATTTCAGATATAATAGAAGAAAAGATTAAAAATGATACCAATAATAACAAACTTAATTAATTGGTTCTCAAAGAATAACAAATTACTGGCAGTGATTATCATTACGATTTTCTCTGCCATTTTTGTTTTCTAGCGCAATCAGTTAAATAGTAAATAGAAAGAAATAGATAGACTATATAATAATTGCTTATACTATTAGAGTATATCAGATAGTACTATATAGAATAATAGAATACTATAGCTTACTTTAGATGATATGTCTAATAGCAATGATAGTCTGGTTAAAGAAATAGAGTTGTAGAGAAAGCAACTAAACATAAAGAAAAAAGAAGTCTAGCAAGCAACAATACAATCATAGACCATAAATGTAGATACTACTATTGTAGTACATAATGATGATTTTACTATAGACATCAAACCTAATGAACTCACTTCTATTCTTATCAGCAGAAAAGATTCTATACTTAGCGCTAAGTTAGAAATAAATAATAGTTAGACTATATTCATTACTTAGAAAAAGGAATATAAAAGGAAATATAAGAATTGGCTTACTAGACTAATACATTTAGATTTCAAAAAGATTAACAGTAGATAGTATCAAATAGTTAACAGTAATGATTTAATAAAAACAAAAGACGTTCGTATTATAGAAATCAATAAATAAATATAATCAGTATGGATAAATATAAATTTGAACGCCACGAGTTAATGTATGGTCCTCATTTCAATGAAAGCTGCGCTACTGAGGTAGTATCTCATATGGTAAATGAAGATGGAACTAAAGGAGCTCATTGGACTATAGAACAAACTACAGCTTTTGCTAATCAATACGGAGTTAGTTTAACTAGTGGTAAATTTAATAAATATGACTGGTTTGTAGTACTTAATATGATACGTTCAGATTACTATAGATTTATACTCGGTGCCACTAATTCAGATAATCCTAAACACTTTGTAGAGTTAGCTAAAGCTTGGTTAAACGACAAAGATGTAGAAGATGGTAAAACCTGGAACTATTTCAAATACGTTGTTTGTGGCGCTCATCATGAAGATGAAGAGGAAGAAGAGTATGAATATTACTATCCTCGTAAGAAACACTATGAAGAGGATGATTATTATACTGAGCGTGAAATACGTACTCGTAGACCTTATAGAATATCAAGATATTAATCAATTAAATCAAAACAATTATGACTTACGAACCTGAAAGAATTTTAATAGATCGTGGTGGTATTGATGCTGGTACTGCTGCTTTGTTAAAAGATAATAATAACCCTATGTGGGCGATGATGGCTAATGGTGGTATGAATGGTATGTGGAATAACCCTTTTGTCTACTTAGTGTGGATGATGTTTGCTGGTAGATTCTTCAATAATGGAGAATGGGGAGGCAACTGTGGTGGACTACAGAATGCTGAGATACAAAGCTAGATTAGCGCTCTGAGCAGCTAGATGGCTGATAATCAGAATTCTAATCTGTTAATGGATGCTATTAAGGGCAACAATGCTGCTATTGGTCAGTTAGCTTCTAACCTTAACTGTGACTTTAACACTTTGAATCAGTCTATATGTTGCGTTAAGTCTGCTATTGACAATGTAGCCGCTAATGTAGGATTCTCTGCAGAACGTGTTATCAACGCAGTTAATATGGGTGACTGTGGTATTATAACGGCAGTTAAAGACTGCTGCTGCAACACACAGAAAGAGATTATAAAGATGGGTTATGAGAATCAATTAGCTAACTGTAACTAGACTAATACACTTGTAAGTGCTATTAATACAGTTAATACTGGTCTAGAAAGAGGATTCTCTAATATAGCTTATGAGACGCAAGCCCAGACTTGTCAGCTGTTAAATGCTGGTAACGCTAATACTTAGAGAATAATTGATACTCTTAACTGTCATTGGAATAATGAATTGCAGTAGAGATATAATGATGCTAGATTAGAATTATCTCAAAAGAATCAGAATGAATATCTTATTTCTCAGTTGAAGACTACTACTACTGCGTAATATTAATTGGGGCAGGAAACTGCCCCTATATTTCTTATTACTATGGATTTTAAAGATTTAAAGGTAGGAGATTCTTTATATATACTTGAGAGTGCTGGTACGTTTATAAAAACTAATGCTTATCATATAGGTAGTGTAGCTGCTGTAGGGTAGGTTTATGATGATACTAGTATGTAGAATCCTTACTTAAGCAATGTGCTTAAAAAGAAGTTAATAGATATAACTATTAGTTGTAATGGTATATAGAAGAAATTAACTGTAAATGCTGATAAAAGTATAATGAATGATGTAGCTATTGGTCTTACTATAGCTACAGAACGAAAAGACTTAATATCTTAGGTTACTTAGCAATACAATGAATGCTAGGCTAAAATAGCTTCTATAGAGTATTATAGAAATGAAGCTAATAAATGTAGATAGATATTAGAGTAGTTGGAATAGAAAGACAATAGAGAAGGTATAAAGGTTGACTAACGTCAACCTTTTTTCATATGCGCACATCGCAGGAACCTGCTCCTACGACACCTAAAGGTGTCGCACTCGCAGGTTGCCGTTACATATAGCATTATAGCTTTGTAATGGGTGTAATAAATTTTACTCGCTGTGCTCGTTAATGGCTCGCACAGCTCGTAAAACTTATTATAAAGCGTTTTAAGAAAGGCTATAAAGAAATGTAACCGTTTGTATTATATTACAATGAAAGTGTCTTAAAACGCCTTAAAATCGTTTATAATAGATAAACTTAAATATAATGCATTATGACACTTAATAACCTTATAGATGATATATTACTAGAAGCGCGTAATAGTAATATAGGAGAATCTGAGAAATTAAGTAGGCTATAGATAGAATTATGGATAAATAACTATAGAGTTTACTTAATCAGATAGGAACTGGATAAGAAAGAAACTACAGAATTAGATCCAGAGTATGTACAAACAATTAAGGATATACATCTATCACAAGTAGATACAGGGTACGGAGATTGTGTATTTGTAAGTGATATAGAATTACCTTCACTTATAAACTACAAGAGATTTCCTGGTATCGTATCAGTTAAAGATAAAGTAGGTAATCTAATACAGATAGGTCATGAAACTAAAAAGAACTTCTAGCAATATAGAAAGTATAGCTGTAATGACTACATAGCTTATGTAAAGCAGAATAGGCTGTATGTAGAATCACCTGCTAGTATGTTAGAGTATGTAGATGTAGATCTTATAGCTCAGAATCCTTAGAGTATGGTAGACTGCTATGATCCTAATACAGAATACCCTGTACCAGCAAAGCATATATCTACAATTAAAGATTTGATATTTACTAAAGAGTTAGCATATTTACGTAATGCTACTTCTGACGTTACAAATAATTCTAGTGACGATAATTAGAATAAAGTATTAGATAGGAGATATAGATGATTAACGATAATAATAAATACGCAGATAAAACAAAGTCGTACACAATACCTTCATTCTATAACTACTATCTGTAGAATATTGAAAGAGATACTGAATACGACATATCTTATTAGCTGTATAAGAAGATATTAGTAGACTACTTTAAGTATATACAAAGAGAAGTACTTGAGAATAGTAAAGAGTTTAAGTTACCGTGTAGACTAGGTACTATAGAAATAGTCAAAAGTAGGCCAAAGGAATACAGTGGCAAAAGTCTTAGAATAGATTACTAGGCAACCAAACAAGAAGGTAAGCTAGTATATCTGTTAAACGAACACTCTGATTACTACAAGTACAGAATATATTGGAATAAACAGTAGTCTACAGCTTTAAATAAGACAAGATACTAGCTGATAATGACTAGAGCAAATAAGAGAAGATTAGCTGCTATTATTAAGAATAAAGAACACGATTATAGAGAATTATGATATATAATATGATTAGTAGTAAGTCTATAATTGCTAAAGTAATAGCAGACTTAGACTTAAAAGAAAGAGATATTAAAATATCTGACATAAAGGAATGGATAGGAGAAGCTATGGAGAAGATAGGTTCTGTATAGCAATTAGATCACAGAGTAGCTGTAATTCCTGTAACAAACTATTAGGCTAAATTACCTTGTGATCTATATAGACTAAACCAAGTTGCTTTTTCATTTAAAGATAACTGTGGGTGGGTGCCTATGCTTAGAACTGCTAACTCTTTTAGTGTGTACACTAGAGTAAAATGTCAGTGCGACGAGCAAAACAATAGCTGTGAAGGTATGTTAGTATAGGATAATACTTTGATACCTATAGTAAAAAATCTATTTAACTATATAGATGATAAACAGGCATTAGACTAGATTAACACTAATCCTAACATAAAGAGCACTTTAAGCACTCTCATAAATGAATATACATTTGGTAATTGTATTGATTACAATAATTAGTTAGCTTATGATGTAAAACCAGGTTACCTGTATACTTCTGTACCAGAAGGGTACGTTAAAATATCATATCATGCTATACATACTGACAATGACGGTATGCCTATGATACCAGATTTATCTTCATATTCTGAAGCAATTTATTGGTATGTAGTATTGAAGTTCAGCTATCCTAGATACTATAGAGGAGATATGTCTTAGCACGTATATTATGATATGAAGAATAGTTGGAATTACTACAGAAAGCAAGCCTATGCCGAATCTATAATGCCAGATCAAAGTAATATCTAGAGTATAAGCAATACTTGGCATAAGTTGTACCCAGAAATGTTAGATGATGATATATTCTATGATACTACTGGTAGAAGACAAGTAATTTATAATTAGAACTAATATGGATATACAAACAAATACATTTGTAAAAGGAATGGATAGAGATACTGATATCCATTTACTTGGCTAGGATGCTTACAGGTATGCTGAAAATATACGTATAGTTACTAATGATGATGGAACTACTGGTGTACTGTCTAACATTAATGGAGTTCAAGATTACGAACTAAATGACGAACTAGATGAGATAGGACACGATTATATATTAGCTACTGGATCGGTAGGAGACTATATATACTTAATTACTGAGTTTAATAAAGTACAATACATATATAGAATAGATCGTAAAGATAGAACTCCAAAGCTAGTAATATACGGAGAGTTTGGATGGAACGAGCATGTCAAAGTAATAGCGAACAAAGAAAGTGAAGACATAATAAAACTGTACGTTTGTGATGGAACAAAACCTTTAAGAGTATTTAATTTATTAGACAATAGTAGCAATAGTTTAGCTATTCCTGGAAATTATGATATAATTCCTGACGCTAATTTATCGTAGCTGTAGTTCTCTGGTTTTAATAATGGTAAGTTAAAAGCCGGATCTTATCAATACTGTTACCAACTTTTTAACGAAAGAGGTAATAGTTCATTGTTATCTAGTTTGTCTAGCATAATAAGAGTGTATGATGTAAAGTCTGACAATTTTACAGGTAAGAATACAAAGAAGTCTATAAATTTAAGTGTGCACTTAGATAATACTGCCGTATCTAAATTTAAGTATATAAGAATATACAGAATATATTATAAAGATCTTACTGAACAACCTACAGTAGAAATAGCTACAGAATTATAGATAACTACTTCTTATATAACATACAATGACAGTGATAATACTATCTTATCTACTTCTACTATTGAAGAATTAAATAGCATAAGATAGAATATAATAGCCGCCACTATAGAAACTAAAGATAATATACTATTTACAGCAAATACAAAAGATAGTTTGTGGGATATAGATTACGATGCTAGAGCTTATAGACTAAGCCGTGAGAAAATATTACTATTGTAGTCTAGTACTGGGGATAGTATATAGTAGACTATATACGACGTACATAATTTAAATAATTTAGTTCCAGAAGATCATGACTGTATATAGCCAAAAAAAGCTTTTGTTAGAACTGGAGAAGAAACCGAAAGCAATGATACTGAAATTTATTTAGCTTACGATGTGTACGGTAATTTAGGAGGTAGTGGAATTAATGTTAGTTATACGTTTACTACAGAAGCTATTTAGCTAGATAGAGTATAGTTTAATGAAGAAGATAGTTTGAATGATAATCTTGGTATAGAAAGAGCGAATGCAGTTCACATACCAGGTTATATGAGAGGAGAAACATATAGATTTGGTATAGTGTTCTACAACAGTAAGCACCAAAGTACTCCAGTGCATTGGATAGCAGATATAAGAATGCCAAGCTACGATGAGTTACCTCCTTTTTATTTATACGATAGTTATTTAATAGGAAAACCTCTGTATATTAAGTTTGAAGTAGCTAATGTACCACAAGAAGTAGTGGGATATGAAATAGTGAGATGCGAAAGAAGAAGCCAAGATAGATCAATTATAATGCAAGGAGTATTATCTGGAATAGTAAACATAGATAATGATAACAAAATACCTACAAATGCTTAGCAATTAGCTAGTGAGAAAGATTACAGACCTACTGCTATATTAACTTTTTCTAACAACTATGCTATAAAAACAGACAGTTTTAATAATCATACCAATAGTAGTTATTATTCTAAATTACTTGGAATAAAAAGTAACTATCACACTTTAATAAGTCCAGAGATAGACTTTTCTGATTCTAGCATTAAAGATATATTTAATAACGCCAGTATAGAAGTAATAGGTTGGGTTACAAATGCAATAGAAACCGTAACCAGATCTAGTGCAAACGATTATACTAGAGTATTCTTATGTCCCAGATATTTGTACAATTCTTGGGAAGCTACGCCTACTTATGATAATGACAATGTGTGTGGGTTAGTTAGTAATTCTGATGCTGATAATGTGAAGTATAAGATAATATTGGACGTAAATGATCGAAATACTGTTCCGTCTTTAATATCTAAAAAATATGTAACGTATTTCAATGATTCAAACAACGTTTACAATATACATTAGTGTATATATAGTAATTTGTTAAAGCAGAATCAATATACAGACATGACTCCTTACTATTAGCCTATAAATGATGTATCTTATATATCTTTTGCAACAACTACTACAGAATTTAATAAAGACAACTGGACAGCACATGCTAAAATAGGGTATTATGGTAAATGCATGGTTGTAAATACAGATAATATTGATATATATCCAACGTTACCAGACAATTACAATATAATGTCTACTTTAAAATATTCTGAACCAATAAGCTCCTACAATACATTATATACTAGTTTGCCTATAGTAAATGTAATAAATAATACTACATAGTATGGAGGCAATACTTATGCAAATAGAACTAATTCTACATATATTAGTATAGGAGAATATCATAATGGTAGAAATGGGTAGATAACTGTAAGGGGTGGAGATACATACGTAGATATATTAGATCATAAGACGTGTAGCCCTGTTCCAAACGTAAACGATGATAAATTCAACTAGAAAGACTAGTTAATAAGCGTAGTAGACTATATACCGTTTGAAACTACTGTATTACTAAATTCAAATAACGGTTAGAATAACAGCAGTTCTTTTAATGGAACTAATATTAATCCTTATTTATCTACTACGATAGAGCAAGGGATGCTTGGAGACTATAATGTACAAACTAGACCTTATTACTCATATAATGACGCTTATTCTGTAGAACCATATGCAAAAGTATTTACTGATAAAGGTTTATATGCTTTGACTGATATAAGTACTCCTAATAGAATATACGCGTCTTAGATTAAGATGGCAAATGAACTCTAGGATAGTTGGTGTATATTCAAACCTGCAGATTACTTAGACGTAGATAATAAATATGGTTAGATAACTAATCTAAAACTGTTTAAAGACAAATTAGTATTCTTCTAGGATTAGGCTGTAGGGGTTGCATCTGTAAATGAAAGATCTCTTATAACTGACAACAATGTGTCTTAGCTTACTTTAGGTACAGGTACCATATTAGCTAGATACGATTATATAACTCATAACAATGGTTCATCTATAGTAAATGACAAAAGTATAGTAGATTCTTACTACGGGCTTTATTGGTTTGATAAAGACAAGAATGAGATATGTTAGTTTGCAGAATCAGTAGTAAAACTATCAAAGTAGAAGAATATATAGAGTGATTTGAATAAATAGTAGGTTCAAGTTTGCGACGCTTACTATGATAATAAGTATAATGAAGTATGTTTCTCTACTAATATAAATACATTAGTGTTTAATGAAAGAGCTTAGGCTTTCACTTCTTATTATACGTTTGCTCCGGATTTTCATGTAAGTTTTTCTGATAAGTTACTTTACGTAAAGAACAGTCATTTCTACGAAGATGCAGAAAATCCGTTTATTACTAGTAATATATAGTTAGTAATAAATAAAAATCCTTTATCAACTAAGACGTTTGATAATGTATTTATGCACGGATACTTTAGTAATATAAACGATATGCTAAGTAATGTAAAGTTCGATACTAAGAGTCAAACTTCTTCGTTCTTAAAGGATATAGATGATAACTATATAATAGATTATAGAGAAGATACGTATAGATTTGCTATAGGTAGATAGGAAACAAACGATGACGATATGTCATATTCAGGTAGATTAAAGGGTAAATATCTAATATGTGATTATACTTTCGATTGTAAAGGAAATAACTTTAGTTTACCCAGTATTAGTACAACATTTAGACAATCATTAGTATAATTATGAATTTTGATAAAGCAAGCGCCCTTATGTAGGGCGGTCAGATGTTATTTACAAATTTAGCACAAGGTAGTCAAGGTTACGATACCAAAGAATAGGCAGCTACTTCTGCCATAAGCGGGGCATTGCAAGGAGCTTCAGCAGGATCTGTTTTTGGGCCTTATGGAGCAATAGCCGGAGGAGCGTTGGGATTTGCATCTAGTGCGTTTAGCAATGGTAAAGTAGTTGGTAGAGGATTTACAGAAGCCGGTACTTTAAAAAAGGGAGGTTTATTAGGTCATACTCCTTATAAATCGTACAGAAATTCTTAGAATGCGGCTTGGGGAAATAAGACTGCATTGCAAACAGGACAGGTTGCGGAATAGGAATATGCTGACAATATGGATAATATTAACGTATTAGGACGCGCATACGGAGGAGATATACCGTATCACCCCATTAAGTTAAGTAAAGGAGAAGTATATGTAGACAAAGAAGGTAATGCTACTAGAATAGGTAAAGCTAAGCCTAATGGTAAGGATGATGTATTAGCCTTAGCTAAAGGAGGTTACGTATTCAGTCATTCTCCTAAAATGAAAGATAAAATAACTGGAGAAACACCTGCAGATGAGGCTGCAAGAATGTTAAATATGAAGAAGATTAAGAATGTAGACAGATTTTCTTAGGGTACTAAAGATGCTTAGAATTTAGTAACTAATATTCTAAAGTAGAAACAAGAGGCAAAAAGAGTATAGACTAGTATTAATAAGTTTTCAGACGGAGGAGAAGATTGGTCTAATTTTATGAATGAGCTATATGATAGCACATATCATGCTAATGACAGCTTGTATTATGGTGCGTATCAAGCTAGTAGTGAAACTGAAAACTCTAAAAATGTACTAGGTAATGTAGGCAATATAGTTTCTGATATTACTCCTACTATTATGTAGTTATTTGCTAAACCAGAGTAGGTATAGCAAGTAGGTAATCCTTACTCTGGATAGGTACTTTCTACTCTCAGAGGTAGAAATTCTAACAAGTATCTAAGTAATACTAGAGCGGCTTTAGAAAGACAGCAAGCTATAACTAATTACAATACGCGTAATTTAGGTAATTTAGG
>NZ_JBJDXL010000473.1:0-2568 GCF_051866655.1 Intestinibacter sp. | reverse complement strand
TATTTAATTCATTTTTTACTTACATTTTGAATTAAATAGACTCTTTACTTTATTAATTTATTATCATTATTATATATTTGTTTATTTTTAGATTTGATTAGATATGTTTTATAGAAATGAAAAAAATTATAAATATACTAAATCGATACTATGCTGTATGGTATATATTTTGATATATAGGTATAAACTCACATTTTCTATTTTTAAAAATAGATACGTATCTAAACCCTAAATAATCCAACATTTCATAAGATTTGTCAAAATCTGCACATACATCTATAGCTCTATGTGAATCAGATCCCAAAGTTATTATTTCCCCACCAAGTTCTTTATATCTTCTAACTATATCTATATTAGGATGTATAGCATTTAAGCCGTATCTATATCCTGACGTATTTAATTCTATACCTTTTCCTCCATCTATTATAGCTTTTAAAACTTCATCTAAAATATCTCTATAATCATCATATATAATCTTATTATCTTCATAAATTGCATATCTATTTATGTAATCCAAATGACCATAAATATCGTAATTTTTAAATTCTTTATTAGTTTGTAGTATAGACTCAAAATACTTTCTATATGCTTCTTCTTTGCTAAGGTCTTCAAAATACTCTCTATGTGACACAGGTATTTTATCTATTGTATGAGTTGAACACAACACAAAATCAAATCTTGTTGAATTTAATATTTTATTTATTTCTTTATTTAGATGGCTTTGATACCCAACTTCTATACCTGTCAATAGCTCTATATCATCTTTATACTTTTCTTTATATTTAGATATTTGTTCTGTATATTTTTGGATGTCTAAGGAAAAATGATCTGTATTGTACTCTAAATGATCAGTAAAAGTAAGGCAATCCACACCGATATCTATAGCTTTGTTTATAACATCTTCCATTGTATCCTTTGCATCTATTGAAAAATGTGTATGCACATGATTATCTACTATTTTCATTATAAAACCTCCTATATTTTTTAATTAAATAATATAGGAGGTTCTTAAATATCATATTAATTTAAAGTAAATTTTAAGTTATTTTTAACTTTACTTTTGAATTGTTTGAGCTAATTTTTTAGTGAATTCTACAGCTGCATCGTATCCCATTATTTTTTGTCTATGATTCATAGCTGCAACCTCTACTATCATAGCTGTATTTCTACCTGGTTTTACTGGAACTACAAGTTTTTCTACTTCTTTTCCTAATATTTTTTCGTATTCTTTATCTAAACCTAATCTATCGTAATATTTCTCTTGATTCCAATTTTCAAGATGAAGAACTAAGCTGATTTCCTTCATATTCTTCACTGCACCAACTCCATATAGGCTTCTAACATCGATTATGCCTATTCCTCTTATTTCCATATAATGTCTTAATAGCTCTGGAGCTTGACCTACTAATCTGTCATCATCTAATTTAATTATCTCAACTGCATCATCGGCAACCAATCTATGACCTCTTTGTATAAGCTCAAGAGCAGTCTCTGATTTACCTATACTACTTTCTCCTTTTATTAAAACACCTATTCCATAGACATCTACTAACACTCCATGTATTGTTACACGTGGTGCTAATCTATGGTCTAAATAATTAGATATCTTGTTAATAAATCTAGTAGTATTTCTTTCACTACTTATAAGTACACGCTCGTGTCTTTTGGCAGCTTCAATTATATCTTCATCAACTTCTAATCCTCTTGTAATGACTAAAGCAGGTATATCATAAGAAAATAATCTATCTAAAATTTCTCTTCTTCTCTCTTTGTCTATATTTTTAAAATAAGTATATTCTCCTTTACCTATTATTTGTATTCTGTCAAATGAAAAATACTCAAAGTATCCAGCTAATGCTAGTCCTGTTCTATTGACATCTTGCGAATGAACAAAAAATTCTTTGTCCTCAGGTTGGTAAATTACATTAAGGTCCAAGTCCCTGACGATATCTGATATCGCAACTCTTTCTTGTGATTCCATATCTATTCCTCCGATCTAAAATAATTATAAATATTCTCTGCAGCCGTTTTATTTATACTCTCCACTTCTAATAATTCTTCAAATGTGGCAGCCTTTATATTTTCAATACTTTTAAAGTGGCTTAAAAGATTTTTCTTTCTTGTTTCTCCTATACCTGCTATCTCATCTAGTACAGATTTAGTAATAGATTTTTTTCTCAAGCTTCTATGATATGTTATAGCATAATTATGGACCTCTTCTTGTATAGTTGCAACAAATCTATATAAATTTGTCGTTTTATCAAGCACAATTTCCTGAGATTTATTTACTAATCCTTTTGTTCTATGCTTATCATCTTTAAACATTCCCCATAAAGGTATTTGTAGGTTATTATCGTTTAGTACCTTTTGAACCGCACTTACTTGACCTTTTCCTCCATCTAGTAAAATCAAGTCTGGTAGATCGCCGTGTTTAATTCTTCTTCCTATAATTTCTGCCATTGAACCATAATCATCTGGCCCCACTATAGTTTTGATTTTATATCTTCTATATTCTTTTCTGTCCTTTTTACCGTCTGTAAAAACAACCATAGTTCCTATTGAATCCAC
>NZ_JBJDXL010000472.1:0-11605 GCF_051866655.1 Intestinibacter sp. | reverse complement strand
TATTTTATTGACCCAATCATTCTTCTGAAACGACCTGCAATTGAAGTTTTAACTCCGATTATTGCAAGTAGTCTTTTACAACAGTTTTATACAGTTGTGGATTCTATTATAGTTGGGAGATGCATAGGGGAAAGGGGCATTGCTTCTATTGGGGTTTCTGGATCTATTATATCTTTTCTGACATTTATTATATTTGGAATAGGAATAGGTATGACGGTGTTGCTTTCAAAATATTACGGAGCTGGAGATCAAAAGAAATTTGGGGAAGTAGCGGAAACTTCTTTGACTTGTGGTTTGATTTTTTCTGTTTTTATTGCGGCAGTATGTTTTGTTTTTTCTAAGCAGATTTTATATTTATTTCAGGTAAAAAGTGAGATTTTTCAAGGGGCTAGGATTTACTTGTGTATTATGTGTATAGGACTTGTATTTGCTTTTCTATACAATTTTTGTAATTCAGTGTTACTATCAATAGGAAACTCAAAAGCTTCTTTTTTCATATTACTTTATGCAACAATAATAAATATAATTTTGACATATATGCTCACTGCAAAGATGGATATGGGAGTAATTGGTGCAGCTATTGCTTCTGTATGCTCGCAATTTTTCTCTGTTTTATTTGGAGTAATTTGCATTAAACGCAGAAATTTATCTGTGAATTTTAATATTTTTAAGTTAAAAGTAGATACAGCGCTTTTACTTGAAACTATAAATTATAGTGGAGCTTCAGCTATACAAATGTTGTTGTTCCATGGAGGAAAATTAATCATACAAGGAATAATAAATACGTTAGAGGTAAATGTGATTGCGGGATATAGTGTGGCTGTTCAAATAGAAGCGTTTGTTTTATCTGCTTTAGAGGGGGTGGCAACTTCTGTATCTAAGAACTGTGCTGCGGATTTAGGAGAAGGAGATAAGGATAAAATACGAGAGGATTTTTTTGCTGGAGTTATAGTTAGTTTTGTATATACATTGATAGTTGGAACACTCATTTTGATTTTTTCTTCAGATATAATTGCATTATTTGTGAAAAACGGAAACAGTACAGAGTTAAATAGTGGTATTTTGTACTTGAAATATATGGCGTATTTCTATCTAGCAGTTAGCATAGCTCAAATCTTACAGGCATTGTATCGCAGTATCGGAAAGATGGATGTAGCAATAATTGCGACGATTTTACAAATGATATTTCGTATAGGTATAACGTTTGCATTTATCAGACAAATGGGAGTAGTAGCTATATGTTATGGAACTCTTATGGGATGGATATCTATGATTTTGTATGAAGGTATATTGACATATCGTTATTTTAAAAAATAAAAAAATGATATTTTCGTTATGCAATATATAGCAAACAATCTATATTTCAAAATTAATAATTACATCTAAAATTGATTTTACATAAAACAAAAAGATGAAATATTAAAAAATAAAAATGAAATAATTTTTTAAAAAATTGCATTTTTCTGAAAACTTTATTATAATATAAACTACATTATCAAATTGAGAAGTAGATTTATTTATATAAATGTATGCAATATACGTAAGAGGAGGGACTATTATGGAAGTAAAACAAAGTATACCAAGTATCGGATTACCAGAAAAACAGGGATTGTATGATCCAAGATTTGAAAAAGATAATTGTGGTATAGGTTTTATTGCCAGCATAAAGGGCGAAAAATCACACGAGATAGTAGAGAAGGGATTATTAATTTTACAAAATTTATCACATAGAGGAGCAACAGGATGTGATGAAACTACTGGAGACGGTGCAGGTATAATGATTCAAATACCTCATGAGTTTTTCAAGAAAAAATGCAATGAAAATAAAATAGATTTACCGGATGAAGGAAAATATGCTGTAGGGATGGTATTTTTACCTCGTGAATCAGATGAAGATTTAGAGTGTGAAGGTATATTTGAAACTATATTAAGAGAAGAAGGATTGAAGCTTTTAGGTTGGAGAGATGTTGAAGTCGACCGTAATGCGATAGGTGAAATCGCAAAAGGTAGTGAACCTTTAATAAAACAAGTCTTTATAGATAAGGGAAGCTATACTACAGAAGAATTTGAAAGAAAATTATTTATAGTAAGAAAAAAATCTGAAATAGCAGTAAGAAATTCTACTATGCACAATAAAGGATACTTTTATATACCGAGTTTATCAAGTAGAACAATAATATACAAAGGATTACTTTTAGCAAGACAAATAGGAAGCTTTTATAAAGATTTAGGAGATCCAGATTTTAAATCTGCATTAGCTTTAATACATCAACGTTACTCAACAAACACATTCCCAACATGGGACTTAGCACAACCATTTAGATATTTAGCTCACAATGGTGAAATAAATACTATCATGGGTAATAGAAACTGGATGCACGCTAGAGAAGGTGTGTTGAAGTCAGATAAATTTAAAGATGGTTTAGAAGAGTTATTCCCAATATTAACTCCAAACTGCTCTGACTCAGCTACTTTAGATAATGCGTTTGAGCTTTTAATATCTACAGGAAAATCATTAACTGAAGCTATGACAATGCTTATTCCACAAGCTTGGAAGGGAAATAAACTAATGGATCCAAAGGAAAAAGCGTATTATAACTATCATGCTACAATAATGGAACCTTGGGATGGACCAGCAGCTATAGCATTTACAAATGGAGTTCAGCTTGGAGCTTTATTAGATAGAAATGGATTAAGACCATCAAGATATACAATAACTAAGGATGGATTTGTAATATTAGCATCAGAAACTGGAGTACTAGAAACAGATCCTGCTAATGTTGAATATAGTGGACGTCTAGAACCAGGTAAAATATTTATGCTAGATTTAGAGCAAGGAAGAATAATTCCAGATGAAGAGGTTAAAAAGGAATTATTTGAAGCATATGATTACGAAGCTTGGCTTGAAAGAAATAAATTAACTATGGATATGATTCCAAAGCCTTCATATATACCAAAAGGTGATGAAGATACTTTACTACAAAGACAACAAGCATTTGGATATACATATGAAGATATAAAAATAGTTTTAGCACAAATGGCTAAAGACGGAAAAGAACCACAAGGCTCTATGGGTGACGATACTCCACTTGCTGTTTTATCTAAGAGACCACAACTGCTTTATAACTATTTTAAACAATTATTTGCCCAAGTAACAAATCCACCTATAGATCCAATTAGAGAGGAATCTATAATGAGCTTAGTTACTATAATCGGACAAAAGGCTAACTTACTTGATAACGATAAAAAGGATTATACATTTATACAATTAGATAATCCAATATTATCTGATGTTGACTTAGAAAAAATAAGTAAAATAAACAATCAAAGCTTAAGAGCTGTTAAAATACCTATGTTATTTAGATCACCAGGTACTGGTAAGGATTTAGTTGAAGCACTTGACTTATTATGTCAAAGAGCTAAGGATGCAATAATGGAAGGATATAATGTAATAATTTTATCTGATAGAAATATAAACAAACAACAAGCTCCAATACCAGCATTATTAGCAACTAGTGCCCTACAACATTATTTAATAAAAAATAAATTGAGAACTAATGTAAATATAATTCTAGAAACAGGAGAAGCGAAGGAAGTAATGCATTTTGCTCTATTAATAGGATATGGTGCTACTGCAATCAACCCTTACTTAGCTTATGAAACTATAGATCAATTAGCTAAAAAGAAATTATATGTAGGTGACAAATCAAAGGAAGAATTAAAAGAAAATTACAATAAGGCAATATGTAAAGGATTATTAAAGATAATATCTAAAATGGGTATATCTACTATACAAAGCTACAGAAGTGCACAAATATTTGAATGTATAGGTATAAATAAAGACGTAATAGAAAAATACTTCACAGGAACTCCTACAAGAATAGAAGGTATAGGTCTTGATGTAATAGCTAAGGAAACTTTAACAAGACATGAAAGAGCGTATAACAAGCTTAGAAATCCAATAGATACACTAGAGCTTGGTGGTAAATACAACTACAGAAGAAACGAAGAAAGACATATGTTTAACCCTTACACAATAACTACTCTACAAAAGAGTGTTAGAGAAAATGACTATAAGCTATTTAAGGATTTCTCAAAGGCTATAGATGATCAAGCAGAGGAATTATGTACTATTCGTGGACTTCTTAAATTTAAGGATTCAGAAAGTATACCAATAGATGAAGTTGAACCAGTTTCAGAAATAGTAAAAAGATTTGTAAGTGGTGCGATGAGTTTCGGTTCACTTAGTAAAGAAGCTCATGAAACACTAGCAACAGCTATGAATACTCTAGGTGGTCGTTCAAATACTGGTGAAGGTGGAGAAGACTCTAAGAGATTTAAAACTATAACAATGAGTGCGACAAAACAAGTTGCATCAGGTAGATTTGGTGTTACTACTGAATATCTAGTAAACGCTAAGGAATTACAAATAAAAATGGCTCAAGGTGCAAAACCTGGTGAAGGTGGACGTCTTCCAGGACCAAAGGTAAATGAAACTATAGGTAAGGTTCGTCATGCTATACCTGGAATAGACTTAATATCACCACCACCACATCACGATATATACTCAATAGAAGACTTAGAACAATTAATACACGACTTAAAGAGTGTAAATCCAGAGGCTAGTATATCAGTAAAATTAGTTTCAGAGGTTGGTGTCGGTACAGTTGCAGCAGGTGTTGCAAAGGCTAAAGCTGATTTAATATTAATATCAGGATATGATGGAGGTACAGGAGCTGCTCCTTACACTTCAATAAGATATACAGGTGGTCCTTGGGAGCTAGGACTTTCAGAAGCTCACCAAGTACTATTATTAAACAACTTAAGAAGTAGAGTTACATTACAAACAGACGGTCAAATGAGAACTGGTAAAGACGTAGTAGTAGCTGCTTTACTTGGAGCAGAAGAATTTGGATTTGCGACTACTCCACTTGTAGTTATGGGATGTATGATGATGAGAAAATGTCACTCTAATACTTGTCCAATGGGTGTTGCTACACAAAATCCAGAGCTTAGAAAGAAATTCAAGGGTAAAGTAGAACACGTTATAAACTACTTCACATTTGTAGCTACAGAAGTAAGAGAATTAATGGCTCAGCTTGGATTTAGAACTATGGACGAAATGATAGGTAGAGTCGATAAATTAGAAATAAATGAGCTTCTAAAAAATGAAAAAACTAAAGACTTAGATTTCTCTTCTATACTTTATAGACCAAACCTACCACAAAGAATAGTTGGTAGAAAAATAATGGATCAAGACCATAGTATGGACAAAGCTTACGATTTACAATTAATAGAATTTGCTAAGGATGCTTTAGAAAACGGAACTAAAGTAACTGGTGATTTCAAAATTAAGAATATAAACCGTACAGTAGGAACTATGCTAAGTGGTGAAGTAGCTAAACGTTATGGTGCAGAAGGATTACCAGATGATACTATAACTTTAAACTTAACAGGTAGTACAGGACAAAGTTTCATGGCATTTGGTATGAAGGGTATAACAATAAACCTAACTGGAGACTGTAACGACTACGTTGGTAAAGGCCTTTCAGGAGCTAAAATAAAAGTAAAACTACCTAAAGAATGTACTATAAAATCTGATGAAAACATAATAGTTGGAAATACAGTTTTATATGGAGCAACTAGTGGTGAGTTTTATGCAAATGGTAAAGCAGGTGAAAGATTTGCAGTTAGAAACTCAGGTGCAACAGCTGTAGTAGAAGGCGTTGGAGACCATGGATGTGAATATATGACTGGTGGAACAGTAGTTATATTAGGAGATACAGGTAGAAACTTTGCAGCAGGTATGAGTGGTGGAACAGTTTATGTATACGATGCTAAGAAACAATTAACACCAAAATTAAATCCTGGAATAGTTAAAAATGCAGATATAGAAGCATTAATAGATACAGAAGACGAAGCAATAGTAAAAGATTTAATCCAAAAACACTACGAATATACTGAAAGTGAAAAAGCAAAAATGATATTAGACAATTGGAATGAAGAAAAATCAAATATAGTAAGAGTTATACCAAAAATGTATAAAAAATTAATGAGCGAGTATAAAGCAGTGTAAGGAGGGACAAAAATGGGAAAAGAAACTGGTTTTATAGAATATGAACGTGAGAATCAGAGCAAACGTCCTGTAGAAGAACGTATAAAGGACTTTAATCAAATATATATACCTATGGATTACGACAAGGTAAAAATTCAAGCAGCTAGATGTATGGATTGTGGAGTACCATTTTGTACATCTGAATATGGATGTCCACTTGGAAATGCAGCTCCAGAGATAAATGACTTAGTTTATAGGGGGCAATGGAGAGATGCTTTAGATAGATTACTTCAAACAAATAACTTCCCTGAATTTACAGGGACTGTATGTCCAGGCTTATGTGAAAAGGCATGTGTACTAGGTGCCATAAAGGAACCGGTTGGATGTAAAAATATGGAATTAAGTATAATAAATAAAGCATTTGAAGAAGGCTGGATAACTGCAAAGCCACCTCTAGTAAAAGTAGGTAAAACAGTAGCAGTAATCGGTTCTGGACCAGCTGGACTTGCATGTGCAGACCAATTAAATAAAGCAGGCTACGATGTAACTGTATTTGAAAGAGACGATGTAATAGGCGGACTATTAGTCTATGGTATACCAGATTTCAAACTAGAAAAATGGGTTGTAGATAGACGTGTAGATTTATTAAAAGAAGAAGGAATAAAATTCAAGACAAATATATGGGTAGGAAGAGATTACCCAGCAAAAATACTTAAAAAAGAATACGATATAGTAGTTTTAACAGGAGGAGCAACTCAAGCAAGAGATTTACCTATTCCAGGAAGATCTCTAAAAGGACTTAATTTTGCTGTAGATTATCTAAAACAACAAAATAAGAGAAATAGAGGACTTGAAGTTGAAGAGGAAGAGATTTTAGCAACTGACAAAAATGTAATAGTAATAGGTGGTGGAGATACGGCAAACGACTGTGTCGGTACTGCGATTAGACAAGGCGCTAAAAATGTATATCAATTACAAAGATCTTCTGAAAGTGAAAGAGATTCAAAAGGAGCGAGCTTCTGGGGCAAAATATCTGCAATGACTAAAAATCCAGTATTTGAAGAAGGTGGAATCAGAGAATACTCTGTAAAACCAACTGCATTTAGTGGAGAAGGTGGAGTAGTTAAGAAGCTTCACGCAATTAAATTAGATGAAAATAGACAGGAAATACCTGATTCTGATTTTGAAATAGAATGTGATTTAGCGTTATTTGCATTAGGATTTTTACATCCAGAGCATGAAACTTTACTTGGAGATTTAGGAGTAGAGCTTGATGAAAGAGGAAATGTAAAAACTGATGAGTTCAAGAGAACTTCTGTTGAAGGCATATATGCAGCTGGTGATATGAGATCAGGTCAATCATTAGTATGTAAGGCAATTGCTGACGGAAGAAAAGCAGCTAGAACAATAGACTTAGATGTTATGGGACAAACTAATTTAAGATAGTATTTTTATATAATATAATTGCAACCAACAAAGCAAAGGCTATAGATGACTTAGTTATCTATGGCTTTTGTTTATTTTTTGAAACTTTCTCACAGTATAAAATCTAATACAATATAAATATAGGGAAAAGGGAGGGAGCTTCATGAAGGAATACAATTTAAATTGCAGTTCAAAGGAATTAAAGGACAAGTTGGATTTTTTAAAAGTCGTTAATAATAATAAAGAAAATGATTTAGATTTAGTTTGTATAAGAACAAATAATAAATTTAAATTATCGTTTTATGAAAGATATCCTCAAAGCCTTAATTATCATGATCGAAATTATAAAAGCGTAAATACAACAGTATTTTTTCAAGGTGAAATAATAGAGGATGGAGATAAATGTAAGATTCGAGGAAAATGTAAATTTTCTGGAATTACTATTATGATTTTATGCTTTTTTATTTTTGTTGCTATTTTGGCTAATTTAATGTTTATATTAGCAGATGGATTTGAAATAAATACAATAGGATTATATTTTTTATTACCTGTTGTATTAGTAATTATTATGAAATATGCTTTGGGGACATCTTTTGACAAATGTATAAAACAAATGATTAAGGAATTGGAAGAAGAAAAATTAATATAGAATAAAATATTAAATATTAAATAATGAAGGAAATCCGTATGAAAAAATATAAAAATAAGAATATTGGTTATTAAAAACAAAAAAAGTGATATAAATTATAAATACAGTTTTTAAATAAAAGAGGAGGTTGGAAAATGAGAAATTTTATTATTTCAACAGATTCAACAGGGGATTTACCAAATTCTTATTTAGAAGAAAATAATATATTGATTCATCCATTATATTATATTGTGGATGGAGAAGAATATATACCCGGGGCAAAAGATATGCCTGTTAAAGATTTTTATCAGGCTCTAAAAAATGGAAAGATGCCTACAACAAGTGCAGCTAATCCTGAAAATGTAATGGAAAAAATGAAAGAACAAGTAGAAAAAGGCTATGATATACTTCATATAAGCTTTTCATCAGGATTGAGTTCAAGCTATAATACTACTGAAATATGTGCAGAAAGCGTAATGGAAGAATTTCCAGAGTCCAAAATAATAGTAGTTGATTCTCTATCAGGTACAGTTGGGCAAGGATTTCTAGTTATGAAGGCAGTTGAGATGAAAAGACAAGGTAAAACTATAGACGAGATAGCATCATGGTTAAATGAAAACAAAAAACATGTAATACATGAGTTTATAGTATCTGATTTAAATCATTTATTCCGTGGTGGTAGACTTTCAAAAACTCAAGCTCTTTTAGGAACTATGTTAAACATACAACCTATCCTTAATATGGATGACGAAGGAAAGCTAGCGAATATAGGAAAAGTGAGAGGACGCAAAAAAGCATTGCATGTACTAGCAGATAATATAGAAAAGAATTCAGATGTAAAGAATTTAAAAGAGGTATTTATATCTCATGGAGATTGCATCGAGGATGCTAGGTATCTAGCAGATAGAATAAAACATAAATATGGAATAGAAAATATAATGATTGAAGATATTTGCCCAACTATAGGTGCTCATACGGCACAGGGTACAGTTGTAGTTGTTTATTTTGGAGATAAAAGATAAAAAAATTAAAATTTTTTTAAAAAAAGTACCTAAAGTTTATTTTCTAGATGTATTTAATAGTAAAAGAAAACAAAAGTCTAGGAGGTAAGAGATATGAAAATAAAGAAAAATATAATAACAATATTAGGAGTAGTAGCAATAGCAGGTATATGTATGGTAGGTTGTTCTAATTCATCAGCAGATAGTAGTACAAAAACAGAAACACAAAGTACATCAGTAGCATCTGCATCACAAGAAAATTCAACTAAGGATTACATAGGAGAAGATAAGGCTAAAGAAATAATGCAAAAAGAAGTGCCTGAAGACTCTGAATTTGTAAATTTCCAACTTGATGAAGACAAAGATGATAATACAGCAGAATATGAAGGTGAACTAGTAAAAGATAACACAGAATACGATATAACTATAGATGCTGTAACTGGTGAAGTTTTAGAATCAGAACAAGAAAAATATGATGGAAGATATGAAGAAAATACTTCTAAAGCAAATGATTCAAGTGAACAATATATAACTAGAGAAAAAGCAAAACAAATAATGAAAAAAGAAGTTCCAGATGCTGAAATAGTAGCATTTGAATTTGATAAAAACAGTGACGATAATGAACCAGCAGCATATGAAGGCGAATTAGTAAAAGACAACACAGAATACGATGTAACAGTAGATGCCATAACAGGTGAAGTTTTACATGTGGAAAAAGAAGCTGTTAAATAAAAAATTATAGAAATGCAAATTTAGGAGGGATATAGGATTAATTTTCTATATCTCTTTTTTTGAGCGAATTTGTATTAGTTATGGAATCATAATATGTCAAAAAAATAATGAAAATGTAACAGTATGTAATTATATATCATATTAAATAATAAGAACGTAATTAAAGGAGGAATACAAGTGGATAGTAAAATTAGAAAATTCAATGTTACAGTATTATCAATTCCGATTGTATATGATTTTTTTGGCGATTATGATCCAGATGGATTGATGTATATATTAAGTGAAGATAAAGAAAAAGTAAGAAAAAAAGCTATGCATAACTTTAATAATAAGGATGAAAATGAAGATCCATTACCAATACCTACAGATGAAGTTCAGCCTCTTACAATAAGGGCAAATGTTGGAGAAACAATAATAATTGAGTTTGAGCACGACGAAGATAGAAGGCTATCAATTAATATGCACGGACTTAAATATAAAAATATAAAATCAGACGGAGCCAATGTAGGCTACAATGAAGATTCTACAGTTGGCAAAGGTGAAAAAATAACTTACGAATGGTATGCAGATAGAGAAGGAATATTCTATTTCAGTGATATGGGAGATACACGCTTTAGTGAAGAAGGAACAAATATACACGGGTTATTTGGGGCACTTATAGTACAAGCAGAAGGATCTACTTGGACAGATCCTGTAGATGGAAGTGAATTAAAAAGCGGTGCATTTGCCGATATACACAATCCAAATAAACCGAGCTTTAGAGAATATGCAGTATATTTTCACGATGAGCTTGAAATGGTAAATAGATTCGGTGGACAAATAATTGATCCACATACTAATAGACCTGCTGGAGTAACTGCGATTAGCTATAGATCAGAGCCGATGGTAAATAGAGCACATTCTATACCAGATAAAGATAGAGGCTTTAAATATTGCAATCCTTGCGATGAAAATGATAGCGGTGGGGTTGTAGATATATTAAAACCAGATCATACTTTAATAGATGGAGAAGATGTTTCTATGAGCTCATGGACTAATGGAGATCCAGCAACTTTTATACCAAGAGCTTATGTAGGAGATCCAGCGAGATTTAGACTTATACATGGTGGAGTTCAAGAAACTCATGTATTTCATCTCCATACACATCAATGGAAGCTGGAACCTGACGACCCAAATTCCACTATAATAGATTCAATATCTATAGCTCCACAAGAAACATATGATATAGATATACTACATGGTGCAGGAAGCCTTGCCGGTTCTATAGGAGATCATATATGGCACTGTCATTTATATCCACATTTTCATGAAGGTATGTGGTCGTTGTGGAGAGTGTTCGATAGGTTAGAAACTGGAAAAGATACAATAGTTGAGAATGGAGAAGTTATACCGCCGTTATACCCAGATGGAACTTATGTAAAGGCTTTAAATCCTCTACCTGATAGAAGAAAACCACCTAGAAAAAGTTTACGTCATCCAGGCTTTTATAACTTTATAAATGGAGAGTTTGGAGAAAGACCTAAACAACCACCTTTAGGAATTTTAAATCAAAAGGGTGAAAATAAAATATGTCCAACTGAACTGGAAAGAGACAACTTTGTAGAAAATTATTCTAAGGGAGCTTTATATGCACAGCCTTGTAATGATAGACATTGTAATTGTGAATGGGAAGCAAAAGATCCAGATATTGTATTTGAAATATTTGCACTACAGGCAAAATTAATTTACAATAATGCTCATTGGCATGATCCATATGGAAGATTT
>NZ_JBJDXL010000471.1:0-2573 GCF_051866655.1 Intestinibacter sp. | reverse complement strand
GATGAACAATAGGCTTTAATTGCTAAAGCTAAGACTTATTTACAACCTTTCTTTAACTGGTTTGGGCATTGGACTGGAAATAAAGTATTAAAACATGATAACTAGTCTATAGATTATTTATTTTCAATTAACCCTGAATTAGAAAAAATAGGCACAAAATAGGAATATGAATAGTATATAAATTCTATTTTTCCAGATAGTAAAGTAACAGAAGTTTATTGGCATGGTACAGATTCTGATTTCAGTGAAGGTGTAGAAAACGCAAAACGTGGAAAAGGTTCAGGAGCTCCTGAAACTAAGTAGGAGATGTACTTTAATAAATAGCCGTGGGCTTCATTATAGTATATCAGCGGAGTAAATAGAAATGTTGCGGATAAAGATGGTTTTAATAACTGGGTAAAATTATGGTGGGAACTTAAAGAGATATTAGGTAATGGCAGAATGTAGAATGATGACTGGAAAGATGTTATTATTGGTCCAAATACAAGATAGGAAATACCTAATAAAAAAGGAGTTTTTAATCGTAATAAAGGTGGTGGTAACGGCAGTTACTTAAGTGAAAGAAAATCAAAATACGGATATGAAAACAAATCTGATAAATAGTTCTTTGAAGAAGTATTTGGAATTAAATACGGAAAGGATACATTCAAAAGTTGGGTAGATCGTAATTCTGATATTTTTAAATAGATTTGGGAAAATAAACAAGTTAAAACTGGGATATACCCGGCTATATTAAACGTCAAAAATCCAATAACAGAACAAGGATAGAATACGTATTATGAAGAACAAAGAGGACTATTCACAACTGCTAAATAGAATAACAATGATGCAATTATTTCTAATAAATCTAAAAACGAGTTTGGATCCGATGTAGCAATAATATTAAATCCAAAAGAAAATGTGCATATATTAGGTACCAAATAGGATTTATAGCAATTTATAGAATGGAAGCATAATAACGGTGTATCTAAAGTAGTAGATGAGAATGGTGAGCCTATGGTGAGTAACGTTATTCCTCGTAGTACTAGTATAACTAACAGAAGACCAAACTTTACAGCTCAAGAACAACAGTTATCTGATAGAATTTCTAATATATTATCTACTTTATTCCCAGAAATATCTAAAAAATACGTAGATTCTATAGAAGGAGGTTACATTGGTCAAATTGATTTAGACGCTTTAGAAATATTAATAGACAAGTTGGCATCTGGAATAGATACCGAACCTCACGAATATGCTCATTACTATGTGAGAATGTTCTTAGATAGTGACCTTGTTTAGGAAGGTATTCGTTTATTTGGATCTGAAGAAACGTTAGTTCAAGCTATTGGTGTAAGAACTGTAGAAATGGAAGCTAAAGCTAGAACTTGGTGGCAAAAGTTTGTAGACTATATTAAAAATTTATTAAATAATAATAAACTTTACAAATAGCAGCTGCTAGCAGAGATAACAGATTCTTTTCTAGAACGAAAGTAGTTAGGTATACAGCAAAAAGTATCAGGCAAGATGCATCAGGAAGCTTAGCCTACTATAGAAGAAGTCAGAAACGTTATCTTTAGTAATCAAGCTTAGATTAGCTTTGATCCGTTAACTCATAGTTATACTGTAAAAGAAACTGGAGAAAAATTAACATCTGTTACGGATATGAAAAAAATGCTTTATACGATACATACGATAAAGCTTAGGAAGACGAAACATAGGCAGAAATATCCGAAGAGTCTAGAAACGTTGGTACAAGTATACACTCTGTACTAGAAGCTATGATAAAAAATAATTTCAATAGAAATGATTTTCCTCAATTTACCTACGAAGCTATAAAAGATATAAAACAAATATATGATTATATTATAGGAAAATATGATATAGTGCTTTCAGAAGCTATGCTGTGTAGTGTTGAGCACAAAGTAGCTGGTACCACAGACTTACTAGTTAGAAATAAAAAAACAGGTAAATATGAAATAATAGACTATAAAACTAAAATGTATTCCTACAACGGTAAGTCTAAGAATAAGAAAGGAAAGAACTTGTGGGGATTTAAGTTTATAGATAGCAAAAAATACTCTTTAAAAACTGCTAGAGATAGTTATGACTTTTAGTTAACTGCATATGAAAATATGCTAAAAAAATTAGGAATTCAGATAGATAAAAGAAACATCTTACCAATTGTATATAGCGTGAATAATGATAAAATACAAAAAGTAATGATAAGTAAGGTGTTCGGTAACGCTTCCGCTGAAGAAAACAATAAGCAGACTGTACGTGAGATAGAAAGAAGAAGCCAAACTTAGTATGACGTAAGCTATAGAATATTTGGAGATCCTACAGCATTAAAGATAAGTAAAGATTAGCTAGATAATGCAGTTAGTGATATAACAGAAACAGTAAATAAAATAGTAAAGAGACTTCATATACAGAAAGAACTATTTAGTTTACGAGGAAAGCGTGCTAGAAATCAACTGTATGAAGCTACTAAAGCGTTAGAACAAATAGAAGGATTGACTGAATTAGATGCTCTATTACATTTTGTTAACTACGCTACTTCTCAGTTAAAGAGACTAAACGATTAGATAGAG
>NZ_JBJDXL010000470.1:0-11632 GCF_051866655.1 Intestinibacter sp. | reverse complement strand
GTTACAACCTGCCTTTTCTAAATTTCCTTCTGTAAAGAATATAGAACCATCCCCATAGCATATATTAAGTTTTTCTGCTATTTCAGCTTTCATACTAGATGCATCCATTCCATTAGGAAGCTCTATCCAAGTATAATATCCACCATCCGGAATAGTATGCTTTGTTCCCTCTGGGAAGGACTCATCTATAGCATTAAGCATAGCATCCCTTCTAACTCTATAAAGGTTACAAAGATTCACAAGATGATCAGCATAGTAACCTCTCTTAAAGAACTCTGCGCATAATACTTGAGTAACTGTATTTGTGCAAGTATCTGTTCCAAGCTTAATGTTACAAAGCTTATTTATTATTTCTTTATCTGCTACAAGATACCCTAATCTTGAACCTGGTGAGAATATCTTAGACATACTGTTTGTAAGTATTACATGACCAGTGTTGTCAAAGCTCTTAATATATGGAAGTGTTTCACCACTATATCTAATTTCTCTATATGGATCATCTTCAATTACAATTACATCGTATTTTGCTGCTAATTCAGCTAACTTCTTTCTTCTTTCAAGAGACATTGTAACTCCAGTTGGATTTTGGAAAGTAGGTACAGTATATATGAATTTAGGATTGTACTTCTTTATCTTTTCTTCTACATCCTCTATCACTAGACCCTCATCATCCATGGAACAAGGAATAAGATTTGCCTCAAACATCTTATATATCATACTTGTATGAACAAAGGATGGAGTTTCCACCAATATGTAGTCCCCTGGATCAAGATATAACTGAGACAAAAGATTCATTGGTTGAATACCTCCTGCTGTAACCATAATGTTTTCTATCTCAGTTTCCACACCTCTATTAGCAAGAAGCTTATCCTTAATCTGAACTCTAAGCTCCTCATATCCTATAGTAGAACCATACTTTAAAGCTTCATAACCTATATCACCTTCTTTAAATACATCTTGAGAAATCTCTCTTAATTTTTCAAAAGGATAAGCCTCTTTACCTGGAGCTCCACCTGCAAAGGAAATAATATCAGGATTAACAAGAGAATCAGATAATACTTTTAATTTTTTTACTTCTTCCTCCATAACAGAAATTCGTTTTGCAAACTTCGACATAATTACTACCTCCCTTGTATAATGTAGTTATTAGATTTCTGAGAATTAAATAATTTATTGAATTTACAAAAATAAGCTAAATATATATCAAAGAGATTCCTCCACTTACATAAAATTACCATCGCTCAATTCATAATATTCTGTAAAATTTATTTAATATATGTTATAACGTTTTTTAATATAAGAAATTTAACTTAATTTTCTGTTGCTAATTAATTAAATTATAGCATTAACTTACAGTATATGTAAATTTAGATACTATCTAAAAAATTAGCAAAAAATTTAAAAATCTATATTATATAGTCGATTTTTAAATTTTTTGCTATTAATTTTAAACATCTAATTTATAGTATTTATTCTTAACAAATACACTTGTTTGGAATGTAATTATACCTATCCATCCTATTCCAGTCGCAAGTGCTACTCCACCTAGACCCATTGAACCAACTAATAAATAAGAAAGTATAACTCTTATAGTTAGTTGTAATGTTGTCCCTATAACAGGTATATTGACATGACCTGTACCACGATAATACCCCACAAATATACTTCCAATTAAACTAATCACATAAAATAATGATATTATTCTAAAATACTGTACTCCATAATTTAATACTGATTTTCCTTCATTAAATACAAAGAAATTAAGTAAAATATCTGAACGGAAAAATAAAAATAAAATCATAGATATACAAACTAATTGTATCAATATCATTGCATTTTTGAATCCTTCTAAAACTCTTTTATAATTTTTTGCTCCTGTATTTTGAGCGATAAATATTGAAGTTGCCTCTGAACTGCTGTTTCCAAATGCCAAAATTACATCTTCTATTCTACCTGTTGCTGTATATGCCGAAATTGCATCAACTCCAAGTGAATTTACTGCTCCTTGAACAAGAAGTTTCCCTATATAAAGCGAAGATTGATGTAAAGCAGATACAAACGAATACTGACAAGTTTGTTTTACTAAACTAGAATTATATTTCATATCTGATTTTTTAACCTTTAAAATCGGAATTTTATAGATTATGTAAAAATAACATAAAAAAGCTGAGAATAACTGAGATATAACTGTTGCTAATGCTGCACCTCTTATTCCCATAGAAAAATTTTTTATCAACAATAAATCTAAAAATATATTCATCATAATCGAAATTATTAAAAATATAAGCGACATCTTTGTATTTCCAACTGATCTTAAAATAGATGATAAAAAATTATATAAAAAAGTAGCTATAATCCCTCCCAAGATAATGTTCATATATTGAGTAACATAGCTAGTTAATGAACTCGGTGTCTGAATTATTCTTAAAATAAAAGGCAAAAATAAAATTCCTGAAATACTTATAACAATACTTACCACTCCACCTAAAATTGAAGATAAAAATATTTCATTTCTCATAGCATCGTAATTTTTTTCACCATACAATTGTGCAGTTATTATAGATATCCCTGCGCAACACCCAATTATTATAAATATAAATAAATGCATTACAGTTCCTGCAATTCCAATTGCAGCAAATGCGTCATGTCCGACATATTTTCCCACAATTATACTGTCCATTGTGTTATAAAATTGTTGAAATATACTACCTATTAAAAGCGGTATTGAAAGATATATTAGCTGCTTCTTTATATTTCCTTCCGTTAGATTATATGTTTGTTCCATAACTTTTCTCCCTTTCTAATTTTCTCTTTATTTATAAGAACATCTTGATTTCAAAATCATTTATCTTGCTATGTAATATAAAAATTGTAACACCAATTTATATTTTTATATAATGCATATTTATACTATATAATATAAAGTATAATTTATATTTTTTAACATAGGAGGTGATTTCACTGACTCAATTAGAAATTGAAGCTTTTTTAAACATCGTAAAATATGGAAGTATTACTAAGGCTGCCGAAGTTTTATATATAAGCCAACCAGCCCTAAGCCGACGAATAAAATCACTAGAAAATGAACTCCAATACGAATTATTTATAAGACAAAAGGGAATCCGAAATGTAATACTAACGCCTCAAGGAGAGGCATTTATCCCGATTGCAGAAAAATGGCAACAGCTCTGGCTTGAAACAAAGGAAATTAAAACTCTACCTAAAAACACAGTATTTCATATAGCAGCTATAGATAGTATAAATACATACATTTTACCGAAAGTTTATAAATCCTTTGTAGAAAAGAATAATAAAATTCACCTTGTGATTCATAGCTCACATTCTGACGATTGCTATAAATATGTCGAAAATAAGATTGTAAATTTAGGATTTATTTCTGATGATATGTACAATAAAGATGTGAAAACTATACCTATTTTCAGCGAAAAAATGTGTTTTATCTGCAATAGAGAAAATAATTATCCAGAAATTGTACATCCTTCAAATCTAGATTGTAAATCAGAAATCAGACTGCCATGGAATCCCGAATTTGATAAATGGCATAATTACTGGTTTGGATCTTTATCAAAATCACTAATTGTCGTGGATAAGATGTCTCTTTTGGATAATTTTATTCAAATAAAAAACAGCTGGGCTATAGTTCCACTTAGTATCGGTTATTGGCTTTCTCAAAATAATAAAGATTTAGAAATTCATGAAATAGATGACGGACCTCCTGAACGAATTTATTATTATATACAACATATAGATTATAATTCTGAGTATATCGATATATTTTTGCATATACTACAAGATCATTTGAATTCAATTCCTGGAGTTGTATGTCTATTAAAATTGAAATAAAAAATAGGTAATAACTACATTTATATGTTGCTATTACCTATTTTTTACTTTCATCTATATTTTATGCCTCTTCACTAGTAGACAATTCTCCTGCCCATTCAAATCCTTTTTTAGCGATAATAACGGCTATAATCTCATTGATAACTGCAGCTGCAGCAATTGTTCCTTGAATAATTTTTGCGCATTCTGGTGCAGACGAACTTAAAGTGCTGACTGCTATCCCTGTAAACACAAGCGATACTCCTGAATGTGGAAGCAGAGTAAATCCTAAATATTTTTTTACTGTATCTGGTGCATGAGTTATTGTTGCTCCAAATCTAGCTCCAAAATATTTTCCACATGCTCTTGAAACAATATAAATAACAGTAAATAATCCAGCTCCAAAGATTAAATGATAATCAAGAGGTGCTCCTAAATTTAATATTACTGTAATCATAGCAATAGCTAGTATAGGATTAAAATCCTTCATTAAAATCTCTAGTTGCTCGTCACTTATTAAATTAGAAAATACTGCTGAATATGCCATTCCAATCAACATAAAGTTTAAAATTGGTGTTGGTAGTACATAATAATTTAAAGTAATACCTATAATAGAAGCTATCAAAATAGAAATAATCAAGTTTATAAATATATAATTTTTATCACTTGTTTTTTTCATAATATATCCACTGATAAATCCTACAAGACATCCAATTCCAAGCGGTAAAAAAATAAACAAAGGTATAATATAAATTGGCATACTACCAGCAGATAGCTGTCTACTTACAATTGCAATTGTACTAAAGAATACAACAACTCCTACCATATCATCAAGAGCTGCCATGGGAATAAGAGTACTAGTAACATCTCCTTTTGTTCTAAATTCACGAACTATTGATAGCGCAGGTGCAGGAGCAGTAGCCAATGCTATACCTCCAAATAAAAATGCTAAATATAATGTTATATTCATTACTTTAAATACAATACCAAATACCAATGATACAAATAGAAATGTTCCCAATGATTGCGTTAAAGTCGTAATAACAATCTGTTTCCCAGCGGATTTTATTTTTCTCCAAACAAGCTCCGTTCCAATCATAAGACCGACAGAGCATTCTAAAATATTAATAGCATATTTATAAAATTCAGTATCCAAAATATCTTGATTTAATAAATTAAATGCATGTGGTCCCAAAATCATTCCTGCTAAAAGCCAACCTAAAATAGCTGGAAGTTTCAATTTTGAAACAGCTTTTCCAAATAAAATTGCCAATAAAATTGTTAGTGCGTATCTTAATATCATTAACTAAGCCTCCTTTACTATTCCATAAAGTATTATGTTTAACCATTCTACTATCATGTCTTCATGTTTCTCTATGATTGAATGAAAATTTTCATTTTCTTCTGCCGATTTTCGGAAATATTCATTAAACGCATTTATTTGAATATCTAAAAATTTAACTGCTCCATCTACTGATATAGAATCTTTTAAAGGAATTTTTGATAATTGATTCTTAAGAAAAGATAAATTAATCATGTCTAGTTCCTTTTTTAAATTATTCACCTCATGTTGTAAATGTGATGGTGTTCTCAATAAAGCATTGAAAAATAATCCCCTAAATTCGGTATGTTCTTCAAAAAATTGTGCTCTTATCTGCATATATCCTATAACTGCTTCTGATAAATCTAAACAATTAAAATTTTTTTGATTATAATATTCAATTAATGTTTCAAAACATATTTGAACACATTTTAAGTACAAATCGTCTTTATCTTTAAAATAGTGATAAATAATTCCTTTAGAAATTTGTCCTTTTTTACAAATACGATTTAAAGAAGCAGATTCATAATCATACGAATTAAATTCTTCAATTGCGCTGTTTAAAATTTTTTGAATCATTAATTCATTTTGTTTTTCTCTTTTCATAATTTGCCTCCATTTATGGATAATTCGGTTAACCATGATTATATTAACATTTATCGACCATATGGTCAATAAATTCAAAAAATTATTTTTATATCCTTATTATTCGCCATCATATTTTTTTATTCTTTGATTTTTTTGATTTTTAAATATCTAATAAGTTACAATGTGTACAAAACTATGTAAAATATTGTGAATTCGTATCATTCTTGATACTATATAAATATATTTAAAATATATAATAATATATTTGGAGGTTATAATTATGAACGATAATCCAAAGTTAATCGTAATGCTAACACATAATGATAAAACTGTTGATAATGCTTATAAAATTTTTGATCAATGTAAAGACTCAAAGGCAAAATTTTGGGGATTTAAAGAAGAACCTCTACCAATTGACCAAATGAAAAAGTTATATGCTTACATGAAAAAATGTGGTAAAACAACTATTCTCGAAGTTGTGGCATACACAGAAGAAAAGTGCTTAGAAGGTGCTAAAAAGGCGGTCGAGTGTGGATGCGATATTCTTATGGGAACAAAATTTTTCGATTCAGTCAATGAATTTTGTAAAGAAAACAATCTTAAATATATGCCATTTGTGGGAAAGGTTGAAGGCCGTCCGTCTATTCTTAAAGGAACTATTGATGAAATGGTAAACGAGGCGAATAGATGTCTTGAAAAAGGTGTCTACGGATTTGATTTATTAGGGTATAGATATACAGAAAATGCCACTGAACTTAATAAAGAATTTGTTTCTAAAGTAAAAGCTCCGGTATGTATAGCTGGTAGTATAAATAGTTATAAAAGACTTGATGAGTTAAAGGAAGCTAATCCATGGACATTTACCATCGGTGGAGCCTTCTTTGAAAATAAATTTGGTGAAAGCTTTAATGAGCAAATTAACAACGTATGCGATTATATGGAAAAATAGGAGGATTAAATGCTTAAGATTTTTTACCCTTATGAATATGTTGAAAATGTTTTTTCTATTGATTACAAGAAATTATACGATAAGGGCTATAGAGGAATTATATTTGATATAGATAATACCTTAGTACATCATGGTGATGATTCAACAAAAGAAATAGATGATTTATTTCAAACAATTCAAAATATAGGCTTTAAAACACTCTTATTATCAAATAACAGCGAAAAAAGAATTAAAAGATTTATAAAAAATATCGACTCTTTATATATACATGATGCTAAAAAGCCAAAGGTAGATAATTATTTGAAGGCTATAGAAATGATGAATATAAAAAAAGAAGAAAGTATATTCATAGGCGATCAAATATTTACAGATATTTTAGGAGCTAATAAAAGCCAAATAGCTAATATATTAGTTAAATACATACGACTTGAAAACGAAACCAAAATAGGGAAAAGAAGACATTTAGAAAATCTAATTCTTAAATTCTATAAAAGAAATAAATCTTATACACACCGACTTGGTGATATTTTTCAAAAGGAGGTCGATTAAATATGCTATTCAAAAACAAAAATTTTTGCGAGCTTCATCCTATTTGTTACTCTATTTCTGTAAAAAAAGAAATTTTTAAAAGACACTTAAAAGATTTCTTTAGTAAAGAAAAATTTGCTAGCACTATAGAAAATGAAAAATTATCTAATATTGTTTCTAGCCACAGCTCTAATATAATTAAAAGAGGAAAAGGAATTGATATAAACCTTCAAAAAAATAAAGAAGTCAATATCATGCTAGCTTGCAAAAAAATCAATGGTATGATAATTCGTCCAGGAGAAACCTTTTCTTTTTGGAAGACGGTAGGGCCTGTTACAAGTAAAAATGGATATAAAGATGGTCGTGTAATAGTAAATAATGAGCTAAAAGCTGGAACTGGTGGAGGTCTTTGCAATTTAGGAAATACAATAAACCTATTGATTTTACATAGTCCTCTAGAAATTACTGAACTTCATAAACATTCTGATGCTTTGGCTCCAGATCAAGGAAAAAGAGTTCCATTTAGCTCTGGAACATCTATTAGCTACAATTATATTGATTATCGATTTAAAAATAATACTGAACAAAATCTTCAACTGCTTGTATGGTGTCAAGATGGAAAGCTATATGGAGAACTACGAAGTGAGAAAGAATTTCCTTGGAGTTATGAATTAGTTGAAGAAAATCATCATTTTGAAAAAAAAGATGATAAATATTATAGAGTTTCAAAAATTTATAAAAATACTACTGAAAAATCAACTGGAAAGATATTAGATAAAGAACTTATTTGGGATAATCGTTCAAAAGTTATGTTTGATTACGATTTAATTCCTAAAGATCAAATCATAATATAAAAAAGTCTTTATTTTAAAAACCTTCAAGATTGACTTTTCATTTAATTATTGGAGGTTGGTACACAAAAGTGTATCAACCTCATTTAATACTATTATTCAGTTATTTCCCAGTTATGGTACACGTTTTGAACGTCGTCATCATCTTCAAGTAAGTCTATTAATTTTTCCATAGCCTTTACTTGACCTTCATTTTCTAAAACAGTAGTAGTTTGAGGTATTAATTTAACACCAGCAGATACGAATTCATATCCTTTTTCTTGTAATGCATCTCTAACTGCATTGAAATCTTCTGGAGCTGTTATAACTTCGAATCCTCCATCTTCAGCAATTATATCGTCTGCACCAGCTTCTAAAGCATCGTCCATTAATTGGTCTTCTGTTACTCCATTTTCGTCTGATATTAATATTTGACCTTTGTTATCGAACATGAATGATACGCATCCAGTTGTTCCTAAATTTCCACCGTTTTTGTCAAAATAAAATCTCATGTTACCAGCAGTTCTGTTTTTGTTGTCAGTTAATGTTTCTACTATAACTGCAACTCCACCTGGTCCATATCCTTCGTAAGTGTTTGCAACATAGTCTTCTCCAGAACCTGATGCTTCACCTTTAGATATAGCTCTTTTTATGTTGTCATTTGGCATGTTGTCAGCCTTAGCTTTATCTATAGCTGTTTTTAATGCTGCATTGTATTCTGGATCTGGTCCACCTTCTTTAACAGCAACTGTTATTGCTCTTGTATGTTTTGTAAATACTGAACTTCTTTTTGCGTCTTGTTTACCTTTTCTATTGATAATATTATGTATACGACCCATAGTTTGTTTCACTCCTTAACTTTAATTTCGTTCATTCATAGACCTATAAATAAAATTCCCGCTTATAAATCTATCGCCAAAGTAAATTTTAGCACAAAAATGCAATTAAGTAAATTAGAATATCGGAGGTTTTGCCGCAGTATGTCTTTTATGTTCGCTAATTCTGTGAAGTCTGTCTATAATATCTAGATCTTTTTGAGGTACTTCATCTCTTTTGCCTAATACAACCTTGTCTATCATATTGTATGTAGTTCCCATTTCATTTTCATCAGTTTGACCTTCCCATAGTCCAGCTGATGGTGCTCTATCTATTACATCTTGATGTACTCCTAATGCTCTAGCCCAATCGTAAACTTCTGCCTTAGTAAGGTTAGCTATTGGAACTAAATCTACTCCTCCATCACCGTATTTTGTGAAATAACCAGTATGTATTTCTGCTGCATTATCTGTTCCTACAACTAAATATCCTAAATCATTTGCAACAGTGTAAACAGTACTCATTCTAACTCTCGCTCTTAAGTTAGAATCAGCTGATCTTAGTCCATTTTCATTGTATAGTCCTTTTTCTTTAAGTGCTGATGTAACAGTATTTAATATCATTTCTTGTGGTTCAGTTAAATCTAAATCTATATAATCAATTCCACATCCATTTATAACCTTAAGTGCATCTTCTCTATCTTTAGGGTTACTGTTGATACTCATAATTACACCTATAGAATTATCAGGAAATGCTTTTTTGATAAGATAACAAACTACTGCTGAATCTATCCCTCCTGAAACTCCTACTACTAAACCTTTACATCCTGCTTCTTTGACTTTTTCTCTAAGCCAATCCACTATTTTGTCAATCTTTTGATTTATTTCCATTTATTTTGCCCCTTTCGCATAAAAATATACTCTTATAATACCACATTTCTTTAATAAAATTTATCATATTATTTTTATTATTTAATTTATATATTTATTTTTTATTTATACATATTTTTATCAAAATCGTAAATAATAATACAAGGTAGGTGAAAGTATGAATCCATTTAATTTTAAAAACTCTTTAATCGGTAGCCTTACCGGTTTTATTAATGGTTTGTTTGGTTCTGGCGGTGGTACTCTTTTAGTTCCTATTCTAAATAATATTCTAGGAGTAGAAGAGCACAAATCACATGCTACAGCGCTTGCCATCATAATATTTTTGACGACTGCGAGCTCAGCCATATATATTTCCAAGGGTACCTACGATATTCCCTCGACAATTCAAGCTTCGATAGGAAGCATAATCGGTGGACTTATCGGGGCTAAATTACTCAGCAAGGTTACTGGCAAATTTTTGAGAATAGCCTTTGGAATTGTTATGATAATAGCTGCATGTAGAATTATTTTTTATTAAATTCTAGGAGGAATTATGCTTATTGGAATAATCGGATTTTTTGCAGGAATAATAGGTGGCATGGGAATGGGTGGCGGAACAATATTGATACCTGCATTAGTACTATTTGCAAGTATAGACCCCAAAATCGCCCAAAGTATAAACTTACTATCTTCCATACCTATGACAATTGCTGCATTAATAATACACACAAGAAAGAAAAACGTAGAAACACAGCTAGTATTACCTATAGCATTATTCGGTATTGTGGGAGCTATATTCGGTTCTACATTAGCTGAATATATTTCTTCTGAATCTCTTAGAAGATTTTTTGGAGTATTTTTATTAATTATAGGCATATTTGAAATACAAAAGGGTATCTCTCATAAAAATAAAACCTAAAAAGTTTTAGGTTTTATTTTTAAATAAGATATTTTTATTGTGTAATTTTACTTATCAGGTATAAGATAAATAACACGCTTAACTGTCGATTGGTTATTCTGTGCAATACATTTAATATATTGAAGTTTTTTCTCATTAGATTTGTTAGATTCTTTTAAATTATTATTTTTGTCGATTTTATAAACTTCATCATAATTTATTAAATTGTCATCAAACTTATTATATGTAAATGTATAAACATTAGCATTTTTATATTTCTTAAAATTTACTTTTTCTAAAATTGCTAAAAACTGATCTAAATATATATTTTTCTGATTTAATTCAACCTGGTCGTAACCCTTCAAAAAACCATCTTCCATTTTATTTACATCAGTTTTTCCATCCTTGTATGCTATTTGATAACAAGAGCCATTTGACATATCCTCATAAGTTATAAAATATAAACTACGTATATTATCATTTTCATCCATATTCAACGAAAACTCCAATACCTTGTATTCGACATCATCATTTAATACGCTATAAATTTTTTCTAGATATTCACTTGCTATGTTTTTTAAAGCTATATATCCATCTACTTTATCATCATATTGAGAATCAATATTTTCTCTAATCCAAGTATATTGTATAAAATTAGAAAGTGTTACTTTAACCTTGCCATCCTCCTGCTTAATTACATCTTTTACTTTTTTATCTGCAATTTTTTCTTCTAATACATCTGAAGATAAAATTGTAAAACCAAATTCATCGCCATATTTAAGTAAAGAAGTACTGTAACAAAGTTTGCCTAAATAATTCAAATTATCATCTACACTTGTCTGTATAAATGCATCTTTTTTCGATGAACCATTACTATGTGAAATAGGCGAAAGCAAAATTCCACCTTTTCTATCGTATTTTCCATATGATTTAAAATACACCTTATAATCTCCATTTTCATAAGAAACTGATTTAATTTCTATCTTGCAC
>NZ_JBJDXL010000469.1:0-2577 GCF_051866655.1 Intestinibacter sp. | reverse complement strand
GGTACTCTGCAATAGGCTAGAATTAGATGTAAAAAAGAAAATAGAAGATTTATCCCTAGGAAATAGAAAAAAGGTAGGTATAGTATGCGCGATGCAACATAAACCGAAGCTTTACATATTAGATGAGCCGACTAGTGGATTGGATCCACTTATGCAAAAAGAGTTTTGGAATATATTAAAAGAAAGAAATCAAGAGGGTGCGACTATATTTTTATCATCTCATGTATTGTCAGAGGTACAGAGACACTGTAAAAATGCAGGTATAATAAGGGGAGGTAAGCTGATTGTGTCTGATTCTGTTTCTGCTCTTTCTAAAACTTCCGCTAGAAGGGTTAACTTGCATGGTATAAATGATGTTTGTGGACTTGAAGGCGTTAGAGATGTAGTTAATCATGGGGATTCAGTTAGTTTCTTATATCAAGGGGACATTAAGAATTTAGTTTCTTATATAAATAATTTGAATATTACAGATATGACGATTACAGAGCCTGACTTAGAAGAAATGTTTATGCATTATTATGAAAAGGACGGTGAATAGGATGATTGTATTGGCACATGAATTAAAAACTGGTAGAAAAATATTAGCTATATGGACATTATGTATAGGATTTATGATAGTGCTATGCTTATTGCTTTATCCAGAAATGGGAGATCAAATAAGTGAAGTAGAAGATGTTTATTCTAATATGGGCGGATTTACTGCTGCCTTTGGTATGGATAAAATCAGTATGGGTACACCGATGGGATTTTACGGTATAGAATGTGGTAGTGTTATGGCGATAGGTTGTTCATTTTTTGCTGCTATGTTAGGTGCTAATATGCTGTCAAAGGAGGAGCACTCTCATACTGCTGAATTTTTATTGACTCATCCAATTAGTAGACAAAGGGTAGTATTTGAAAAACTTTTAGCTGTTATTATTCAAATAGTAGTGCTTAATTTGGTTTGTGTAGTATTGGCTATAATATCGTTTAATATAATAGGAGAGGAAATTCTTTGGAAGGAATTTAAATTGTTTCACGTAGCACAATTACTTATGCAATTAGAGGTGGCACTTATATGTTTTGGGATATCGTCATTTTTGAAGCATAGTGCTATGGGAATTGGTATAGGCGTTGCTGCTTTGTTATATTTTTTAAATATTGTAGGAAATATAAGCGATAAAGCAGAATTTTTGAAATATATAACTCCTTTTAAATATGCAGATGCAGCTGATGTGATATCCTCTTGCTCTATAGACCAGAAGCTTGTCTTGGTAGGGGGAATATATGCTTTAGTTGGTGTAATTTTAGCGTTTTTATATTATGGAAGAAAAGATATTTCAGCATAGATAGTTATAAACAGTGTGGTTGATGATTCGAAAATGAAAATCGACCACACTTTTTTATTTATTGAGTGTGATTTTTAAGGAATATATTATTTATAGCAAAAATATAAATATAAAGGGTGATGAATATGAAAAATTTAAAGTACATAATAATTGTAATAGCAATTATGATAACTATTTTATTTATAGTTAAAATTAAAAATACTTCAGAGGATGTTATGAAATATATGCCAATTACAGATAAAACTATAGTCTTAGATGCTGGGCATGGGGGGATAGATCCGGGTGCTATGAATAAGGACAAGACGGTTTTAGAAAAGGACATTAATTTGCAAATAACTATGAAAATAAAAGAATTAATTGAAGCTAGTGGAGGAAATGTTATTTTGACTAGAGATTCAGATATCAGTTTATATGAAGAAGGAACAAACAAGACTACAAGACAAAAGTACAATGAAAATTTGAAAAACAGAAAGAAAATAATTGAAAACTCACAAGCCGATATGTTTGTGTCTATCCATTTGAATGCATTTGAGGATTCCAAGTATTATGGGGCACAGACATTTTATCCAGTTGGTAAGGAGGATAGTAAGTCTTTAGCTCAAATGATCCAAAATGAATTAAAACGAGTAGTTGATAATACTAATAATAGAGAAATTAAACCTAGAGAAGATTTGTATCTTTTAAAAGATAATAAAATGCCGTCGACTTTGATTGAATGTGGTTTTTTATCTAATGAGAAGGAGGCTAAGCTTTTATCTGAAGAAGAATATCAGGAGAAGATAGCTTGGGCTATATATGTCGGAATACAAAAATATTTTAGTGAATATGAGTAAAATAGTTAGCATATAATTATATTTATTGAAAAAAATAGTGGTATTTAGTAGATATTAGATTAGGTTAATCGAAATTTAGAAGAATTTTAATATATGATTGAAAAATAAGATATAAATGATTTTATTCGTTATATATCGAATGAAATTATTTAATAAAGAATTATTGACTGTAAGAATAAAAAAACTTAAAAAAATTTCAAAAAAACTATTGACCATTTAAAATAATGATGATAAAGTATTACTTGTCTTTAAGAAAAAGATATGCAGTCAACAGCCGAAGAGCTGAGATGCAAAATTAAACTTCTTAAAAAAGTTATTGACAAAGAAAAATAACTTTGATATAATGAAGAAGTTGATTTAAGAACTTTGAAAATTAAACAGTAGGTTAAATAATAAACTTTAATTCACACGAATTA
>NZ_JBJDXL010000468.1:0-2586 GCF_051866655.1 Intestinibacter sp. | reverse complement strand
AAGTAGAACAACAACAAGAAACAAAGCAAGAAACTGTAGATAAAAATACAGATAAATTTGAAGTAGTAGCTATATCGGCAAATAAAAGTGTGGATTTACTTTTAGAGCAAATTATCGAATTTAAACCAAAATACGTCGTAGTATATGACAGAGAAAGCGCAGAGAAGCTAAAAAATTTAATACCGAAATACATAGATATAGAGGTCTTAGATTCGATGGAGGGTCTTGTGAAGATATCTACCTTAGATGAAGTAGATATAGTTTTAACTGCAGTAGTCGGAATGATAGGTCTTATTCCTACTGTAAAGGCTATAGAGCATAAAAAAGACATAGCTCTTGCAAATAAGGAGACACTTGTAACTGCAGGCGAAATCGTTATGAAGGCTGCTAAAGAAAACGGCGTAAACATACTGCCTGTAGACAGCGAGCACTCAGCTATATTTCAATGCTTAAATGGAGAAAATAAAAAACAAGTAAATAAGCTTATCTTAACTGCATCAGGAGGACCTTTTAGAGGTAAAACAAGAGAAGAATTGATAAATGTCACGAAAAGAGAAGCACTTAAGCATCCAAACTGGAGCATGGGTCAAAAAATAACTATAGATTCTTCTACTTTGATGAACAAGGGTCTTGAGGTGATAGAGGCAAATTGGTTATTTGACGTGGACTACAAAAATATAGACGTTGTAGTACATCCTCAAAGTATTATACACTCGATGGTAGAATATATAGATACTTCTGTTATAGCACAGTTATCTATGCCGGATATGAGACTTGCAATTGAATATGCTCTTACATATCCAAATAGGATAGCGAGTGATTTTGAAAGAATAGACTTTTCAAAAATAAGCAAGCTAACTTTTGAGGAGCCTGATATAAATACTTTTCCTTGTTTAAAGCTTGCATATGATGCTTTAAAAGAGGGAAAAACATATTTAACTGTGTTAAATGCTTCTAATGAGGTACTTGTAGAGAGTTTTCTAAGAGATAAAATAGGGTTTTACGATATACCGTATTATATAGAAAAATCTCTAGATGCGCACAATAGCATAAGTAATCCGACTTTAGATGATATTTTAGAAGTAGACATATGGACGAGAAACTATGTAAAAAATTTATTAAAATAGGGCGGTGAATATATGACAATAGTAATTGCATTATTATTATTTGGTATAATTATCCTTATCCATGAATTTGGACATTTTTTATTGGCTAAGAAAAATGGGGTAACTATCCATGAATTTTCAATAGGTATGGGACCTAAAATATACAGCAAGGAAAAAGGCGGTACTGAGTATTCAATAAGAATACTTCCAATAGGCGGATATGTAAGCATGGAGGGTGAAGAAGACGGATTTGATAGATCAGAGGAGGAAGATGATTTATCAGAAGAAAGAGACTTAGTCTATGAAAGCCTAGAAATTCAAGAAGATAAAAGTAAAATATCAGATGAAATAGACGGCGAAGTCGCTATAAATGAAGGATCTTTTGCAGAAAAGACTATACTTCAAAGAGCTAGTATAATATTTGCAGGTCCATTTTTTAACTTTTTAGGATGTATTGGATTTTTAGTAGCTTTATTTTTGATAATAGGAGTTCCTACAACGAAAGTCGGTACTTTAATAGATGATGCTCCGGCAAAGGCAGCTGGAATAATGGTTGGCGATGAAATTAAATCTGTAAATGGACAAGAGGTCAGCTCCTCTACAGATATAACAGATATAATTTCAACATCTAAAGGTAAAGAAGTAAAAGTTGTAGTTAATAGAGACGATAAGGATATGGAATTCAATCTAAATCCAGTATTTAACAAGGATACGCAGACTTATATAATAGGTATAACATTTGATAGAACAAAAAATATAGTAAAATCATTTACAAATTCAGTTACAACTACATGGGATATAACTGTTCAAATGGTTGAATTTCTAGGTCAATTGGTGACAGGAAAAGTCGCTGGTGGAATTTCTAATTCTGTAGCTGGACCTGTTGGAGTAATAGGAATGGTTTCAGATGCTGCCAAGACAGGGATAACTAATTTACTTTATTTAGGAGCAGTTATAAGCTTAAACCTTGGAATTATGAATCTAATTCCATTCCCTGCATTAGATGGAGGAAGACTTCTTTTATTACTAATAGAAGGGTTAAGAGGTGGCAAGAAATTAGACCCAAGTAAAGAGTCTATGATAAATATAGTAGGAATGAGTATTTTAATGGCATTTATGTTGTTTATAACATATAAAGATATTTTGAGATTATTTTAATTAAATACAATTATATAAAAGTAGAAGGTGAAGTATGAGTTACGAAAGAAAATCGACAAGAGAAGTTAGGGTTGGAAATGTAAAAATTGGAGGAAACAATCCAATTTCAGTACAATCTATGACTAATACAGATACAAGAGACGTTGAAAAAACTGTAGAACAAATAAAAAGGCTTGAAAAAGCAGGATGCGATATAGTCAGAGTTGCAGTTGTGGATATGGATGCAGCTAAATCTATATCAAAAATAAAAGAGCAGATAAATATACCTATAATTGCAGATATACATTTTGATTATAAATTAGCTTTAGAAGCTATAAACCAA
>NZ_JBJDXL010000467.1:0-2593 GCF_051866655.1 Intestinibacter sp. | reverse complement strand
TCCAAGGATCAGATAGAGATCCTACAGCTCTATTTATTAAATCCAAGAACGCTTGAACTATAGTGTAAAAAATATTAAATCCTGCAAAATTAAGAATTACTCCACCTGACAAGATTCCAAGTGCCAAAGATACAACTACGTTTTTAGTCACAAAGGCTAATACTATTGCCACTATCGGTGGTATTAAAGTTAGAAATCCGTATTTGTCTGCATTTACCTGTGCTATATCTACTTCTTCAGCAAATACCATGACAGTTGACATCAAAAATATCATCATTGATATCAAAGCTATTTTTGTTTTTTTATTTTTCATTTTCTCCTCCTAATATCATGAATATCAGAAAGGTTCACTAAACTATTGTTGTAAATCTAATGAATTAGATATGCTATTTTATATGTGATTAAAGATGAGTTAAAATGATAGCTCTCCACATTTAGTGACAGTGATATACATATTATGTATACCCCCAGTTATATAGACTTAAAGCAATCGTCTACACACTTCGGCAATATATCCTTTCTAAATAAATCTACGTCGCTTAGCTCATTATTTATACTCTTATATACTGCTCCTCTACCTTACTATTATTCACTTTTTTATGCTATTTAATTATATATTAATTTTCCAATAAGTTCAATATTATACGCCATTTTTCTCAAATAAAAATTATATTTAAATTTTTAAAATTATTAAAAAATTTACAATTTAAAATTTATTAATTATAATATATATAAATTTCTAATCCCTTCTTAAATTGATGAAAAATATCATTTTTAATAAAAATTAGAGGGAAATTGAAGTTTATGTCGAATTATTTTGTTGAAATAATATAATTTACAAATTTATAGGAGGCAATAAATTAATGCTATTAGTTTACAATGAAAGAACAAATCCATACTTTAATCTAGCTATGGAGGAATATTTTTTAAAAAATGCGACAGAAGATTTATTCTTACTTTGGAGAAATGAATCTGCAATAATAGTTGGTAAAAATCAAAATACATTATCTGAAATAAACTACGAATACGTAAAAGATAACAATATAACTGTAGTCAGAAGACAATCAGGCGGGGGAGCAGTTTTCCATGATTTAGGAAATTTATGCTTCACTTTTATAGCCTGCAATAACAACAGCTTCAGCGACTTCAAGAGATTTACTATGCCTATAGTAGAAGCTCTAAAAGGACTTGATATAAATGCTGAATTCTCTGGAAGAAATGACCTATTAATCGACGGTCAAAAATTCTCTGGAAACGCACAATACAACTATAAAGACAAAGTAATGCACCATGGAACTTTACTATTCTCTTCTGAAATAAACGATGTTTCAGCAGCACTTAAGGTAAAACCTATTAAATTCGAAGGTAAATCTGTAAAGTCCGTAAAATCAAGAGTAACTAACATAAGCGACCATTTAAAGAAACCTATGACTGTCTTAGAATTCAAGGATTACTTAATGGACTTTGTAGCTAAAACAGATAAAGACAGTACACCATACACTCTAACTGACAAAGACATAGCAGAAATAGAAAAGCTTGTTGAAGAAAAATACAGCACTTGGGATTGGAACTTTGGAAATTCACCAAAATTCTCTCTAAGCAACGAATTAAAATACCCAGGCGGAAATGTTGAATTCAACTTAAACGTAAATAAGGGAATTATAACTGAAATCAAATTCTTCGGTGATTTCTTCGGTAAAGAAGATGTATCTTTTATAGAAGAAAAATTGACTGGTGTTAAACATACTGAAGAAGGTATAAAGGAAGCCTTAAAAGATGTCAATATAAACGATTATTTCTTAAATGCAACTATAGATGTATTAGTCGATGGTATAATGGGAGTTAAATAATTTTTAAAAATCCTCTTTGCTAAATAAAAACAAAGAGGATTTTATATTTTTTGTCTTCATACTATTCTTAGTAATTATAATCACTATCTAACATAGAATAATTTTCACATCTATCTACTAATAATTCTAAATTATCATTTTCTACTAAAATAAATTCTATATATTCTTTCTCATAATGTATTTTATTATTTTGTACAACTTTATTTATAGATACTCTTGATATTCTATATTCACCATCTTCATATTCAAATTGTCCATAATCCGCATCTTTTATATATGTTCTCAAGCCTTCTTCATGCCACTCTGGAATATATTTATCATAATTTTTACGCAAATTACCTGTTTCAGTTATATATGGATATACCAAGTCAACATTTCCTGTATTTATGGCTTCATCATAATTATATTCTAGATTATCTATAAGTTCTGTGATTTGTGATTGAGAAATAGCATCATCATCTGTATATGTATTTTCTGTTTGATCTAAATCTTCTTGCACTAGTTCTTCTTCATAATATTCATTTTCTTGATCTTCACTACTATTATAATGTTCATCATTTTGTTGGCTACTATAGTCAGTGTTTAAAACTTGCCCATCATCGTCTTCGCTAAAATAGTTTTTCGCAAAACCAAATCCTGCTAAAAATACAATCACAAAAGCCAATATTATACCGATTGCTTTAAAGTTTTTACTCGATTTATTTTGTTTCTTTTTATTTTTATTATTTGGCACTGGTTTTTGT
>NZ_JBJDXL010000466.1:0-11761 GCF_051866655.1 Intestinibacter sp. | reverse complement strand
CAAAAAAGGAAGTGAATACAAAATAGATTTTACTCTATTTTGCAACACCCCCTTTGTATGTTTATACTATAGTTTTTCTAAGTATATTATTTTTTAGTTACTTTTATACCTGTTTCATGACCATTTAAGTCGTATTTTTCAAAATCAGTTGCATCAACTGCTTTTATTTCAACTGCTAATGTTTCTGTCTTGATATAGTCTGCAAATATTTCAACTGCTTTAGCTATTTCATCATCAGCATTGAATTCTATGTCTATATTGTCTAGAACTTCGAAGTTGCTTGCTTTTCTTATTTGTTGAACCTTAGATATGAATTCTCTTGCATATCCTTCATTTACAAGTTCTTCAGTTAAATTAGTGTCTAATATAACGAATATATTATTTGCCATAGCAACATCAAAGCCTTCTTTAGAAGCTATGTTTATTAAAACTTGATCTTTGTCGAATTCAAATGCTTCGCCATCTAAATCAACAGATACTTTTTCACCTGCTTCTAATTTAGGAACTACTTGATTTGCATCTAGCTTAGCTAATGCAGCTGCAAATAGTTTCATCTTAGAACCTAAAACTGGTCCTAATACCTTGAAGTTTGGTTTTAAGCTGAAGTTCATGTATTCTTCTAAGCTCTTAGCGAATACTACTTCTTTTACGTTTAATTCTTCTTTTATAAGATCTACAACGTCGCTTATTAAGCCTTCATATTTACCATCAACTAATACTTTTGATACTGGTTGACGAACTTTTATTTTACTTTCTTCTCTTGAAGCTCTACCTAAAGCAACTAAAGCCTTAGTTAATTCCATTTTTTCTTCAAGCTTAGCATCTATTAAGCTTTCATCACATTTTGGATATTTAGCTAAGTGAACTGATACTTCACCTGTTAAATCTCTATACATTTCTTCTGACATGTATGGAGCAAATGGAGCTATTAATCTGCATAATCCAGTTAATAATTCATAAGTAGTGTTGTAAACTGCTTTTTTATCTTCTGTTAATTCTGTAGCCCAGAAACGTCTTCTTGATCTTCTTATATACCAGTTAGATAAATCGTCGTTTATGAAAGCTTGTACATTTCTTATTACTCTGTTAACTTCAAATATTTCTAGGTTTTCTACAGTTTCTTTTACTAAGCTGTTGAATTTAGATAATATCCATCTGTCAAGCTCTGGTCTATCTTTATATTCAACAAAGAAATCTTTTGGATCTATATCGTCTGTATTTGCATATAATGTAAAGAAGTTATATACGTTTTTCATAGTTCCTATGAACTTACTTTGTATTTCTCTAAGTCCAGCTTCATCAAATCTGATTGGAGTCCATGGTGGTGATACGTATAATAAGTACCATCTTAAAGCATCTGCTCCGTATTTATCGAATAATTCAAATGGATTTACTGTGTTTCCTTTTGATTTACTCATCTTTTTACCGTTTTTGTCAAGAACTAAGTCGTTAACAAGTACGTTTTTGTAAGGTGCTTTACCCATTACAAAAGTTGATATTGCTATTAATGAGTAGAACCATCCTCTTGTTTGGTCTATACCTTCACAGATATAATCTGCTGGGAATAATCTTTCGAATTTTTCTTTGTTTTCAAATGGGTAATGATGTTGAGCAAATGGCATAGCACCACTGTCGAACCAACAGTCTATAACTTCTTTTACTCTTGTCATTGGTTTACCACATTCTGGACAAGTTAAATGTATTTCATCTACAAATGGTCTGTGTAGTTCTACTGTAGCTGGATCTACATTTTCTATAGCTTTTTCTGCAAGTTCTGCTCTAGATCCTACTGATTCAGTATGTCCACATTCACATCTCCATACGTTAAGTGGAGTACCCCAATATCTAGTTCTAGATATTGCCCAGTCTTTTACGTTTTCTAGCCAGTTTCCAAATCTACCTTCACCTACAAATTTAGGATACCAGTTTACTGTATTGTTATTTGCAACTAATTGATCTCTTAATTTTGTCATTTCTATATACCAGCTTGGGTTTGCATAGTATACAAGTGGAGTACCACATCTCCAGCAGTGTGGATAATTATGAGCTATTTTTTCTTTAGAGAATAATTTGCCTTCACTAGCTAACCATTTGATTATTTCAACGTCTAATCCATCTTCCATTACAAAGCGACCTTCCCATGGAGTAGCTGTAAATTTACCGCTTGTATCAACTGGTTGTACAACTGGTAAACCATATTTTCTACCGCAGTTGTAGTCGTCTTCACCAAATGCTGGTGCAGTATGAACTATACCAGTACCATCTTCTGTAGTTACATAATCAGCACAAGTTACATAAAATGCTTTTTTGTCAACTTCAACGAAAGGCATTAATTGTTCATATTCCATATATTCTAAAGCTTTACCTTTCATTGTTTCAAGTACTTCATAAGTACCTTCACCTAATACCTTGTTTGCTAAATCTTGACATACATAGTATATTTCGCCATCTTTAGAAACCTTTAAGTAATCTACTTCTGGATTTACTGTTAATGAAACATTTGATGGTAAAGTCCAAGGAGTAGTTGTCCATGCTAGGAAATATTCATTTTCAGCATCTACTTTTTTGAATTTACAGATAACTGTATTAGTTTTTATTTCTTTGTAACCTTGAGCAACCTCATGTGAAGCAAGACCTGTTCCACATCTTGGGCAATAAGGAACTATTTTATGTCCTTCGTATAAATACCCTTCTTTATTGAATTTGTCTAATATCCACCAAACTGATTCTATATAATTGTTGTCTAGAGTTATATATGGGTTGTCTAAGTCAACTTCATATGCCATTCTTTCAGTCATATTTCTCCATTTTGCTTCATAAGAGAAAACTGATTCTCTACATTTTTGGTTGAATTCTTTTATACCATATTCTTCTATTTGTTGTTTGTTTGTAAGCCCTAATTCTTTTTCAACTTGTAATTCTACTGGTAGACCGTGAGTGTCCCATCCAGCTTTTCTTTGAACTTGGTAACCGCTCATAGTTTTGTATCTACAAACCCAGTCTTTTAATGTTCTAGCTACAACATGGTGTATACCTGGGTTTCCATTAGCTGTTGGAGGTCCTTCATAGAATACATAACTTGGATCGTTGACACCTTTTTCTAATGTTTTTTCTAATATGTTTATATCTTTCCAATATTTTGACACTTCTGCTTCAGCATCTTTGACAGAAGAATCAACAAGAGGCTTAAATTTAGCCATAATATCACCCTTTCTTTTTTGATTTGATATTATTTACTCACTTTTCATAATTTCGCAATTAAAATATACATATAAGTTCTTATAAATTTAACTTTTATATATGAATTAAAAAATCCATCAACATAATTTTATAATTACTACCTTTATGTTTAATTATTACCAAATAAAAAAACTCCTCCCTTACAAAGGGACGAGTTATAATCGCGTTACCACCCTAATTCTACATATTAAAATAAATATGTAACACTCTATAGTTTAACGGCACTAACCGGCTCGGCTTAATAGACAAAATCTTTCAGCTTACAGCTCCAGAGTGATCTTCAACTTTCTCATAAATATTGGCTTCCACCTAATCCAACTCTCTGTAAATTATTTAAAAGTCTACTCTCTCTATCATAGCTTTTCTGTTCTTCAATTATACTTGATAATTATACAATAATTAACTTTATTCGTCAACAAAAAACATAATCAATATATTTTATTATTGCATATTGTATTTATATTATTGCTAATATTTATTTTTTTATACATTTAATTCAAATTTTAATTGTTTTTTGATAACTCAATATTATTTTTATCTGCTTGTTCTGTTTCCTCTACGTCTACTTCACCAGCTACTTCAGATACCTCTTGATCTAAAACTACTTCTTGAGTAAATAACTCAGCTGTATCATCTATATCTTCTTTTATATAATTACATTCTCTAAAAGGAATTTGACAATTTTCATCTACATCAGAAAAAATTTCATCGATATTTTCCATTTCATCCTCTATCAATGATTTAAATCTATTTCTGAAGACTTTAAATTCCTTTACTAAATTATCGTATTCCTTTCTCATCTCTAATACACGATTATTTGTTTCATCGATTATATGCTTTGATTGAAGCTGAGCCTCCTCAACTATTATCTTAGCCTTTTTATTGGCAGCAAGACAAGTATCCTCTGCTGCACTTTGAGCTGTAATCAATGTTGCATTTAATGTATCCTCTATGCTTTTATATCTGCTAACTTGCTCTTGATACAATTTTATCTTTTCTTGAAGATCCATATTTTCTTTATAAAGAGCTTCAAAATCTGATGTAACTATCTTTAAGAATTCGTCTACTTCCTCTTCATTATATCCTCTAAAAGATCTTCTAAATTCTTTATTTTGTATCTCAATTGGAGTTATCATGCTTTAACCTCCTATAAAAAAATCTTACCTTTTATTTTTGTCCTACCTTTTTTTGTTAAGTCTCCAATCTCAACTATAAATCTTCCATGACCTCTTACTGATACGAGGCTTTGAGATTTAACTTCTTTAGATGGAGATATTATCTTTTCATAATCTATATTTACTTTTTCACCTTTTATTAACTTTACACTTTCTGTCCTAGATAAATTATAAACGCCACTTATAATAGAATCTATCCTTAAAGATGAAACTGTAAAAGATATCTCTTTAAAATTCAATTCATTTTTGATAATATCTTTTACAGCTATTTCCTTGACCTTTACATTATTTCTAGAAACCTTGTCCAAGTTAATAATTATAAAATCGCATATATCTTCACTTACAATTACTTGACAGAAGTTATCATGTATTAGTATATCTCCAATTTTTTCTCGTTTTATACCTAAATGTAGCAAAGCTCCCAAATAATCTCTATGAGAAATGCTCTTAAATTTAAAATTCCCTTCAATCTGTATTGCTTTTAAACTACCTGTTACTTCTTCCTCTTCAATATAATACGGAAAAATATATATTATTTGCCTTTCTGATCCTTCATATCCACCATCTACTTTATATTTTAAATCTCCCTCTGAATTCAAAATATCTATTGCATTTTTAACTTCAAAGGGATTTAAAAATTCTGTAGTCTTTATATCGTAATTTTTTAAGCAACTATTTGCCTTGTCTATTACCTTGTACATTTTGTTTTTGAGTTCTATATCTTTAATATGTGCTGTAAGTCTTAATTTATCCATTTCTACCAGAATATAATATATACTAAATTTTTCATTAATCCTATTAATAAAATAGCCACCACTGGTGAGAAATCAATAGGAAGTGACACATATCTATATAAAACCTGTCTTATAGGCTCCTCAATCGGATCTGTAACCATACTTAAAACCTCGTAAAGCTTACTCATCCTAATTGATGGTATCCAACTCAATAAACATTGTATAAGTATGATGAATGATATTAAATCTAGTAATTTTATCAGCGATATTGCCAATATATACATATTATTTCTCCTTTATTCAATTATTTTTGCCATGGAAAAAAAGCCTTGCTTTCTAATTCCTTTTTCATATTTGCATCTATATCTACATTATTTGGTGCTAATATAAATATTGCCTTTGATACCTTTTGTATAGTTCCTTCGACTACATAAACTGCACCACTCATAAAATAGAATATTGCTTTTCTAGTATCTACGTCTTGAGCTAGTCCTTCTAGATTAACTATAACAGCCTTTTTTTGTTTTAAATGATCAGCTATTACAGTTACATCTTCGTATTTTTTAGGTTCTACTATTACGACTTTCATTTGATTCACTCCATGTAAATTAACAACCTTACTTGTTGCAGTAGTTTTAGTTGAGCTTTTTATTGCACTTATGTCGTTACCTATTGGTTCTTCTTCAGTTTCTTCTAATTCATCTTCTATTTCATCGTCATCATAATAATCTTCTTCTTCTGTCATCCAATGTTTAAATTTAGAAAATAAACCATTTGCCATTATTTCCATCCTCCTTTAAATTTATAATCCTTTTTTTAATATTTTTAATTATATTTTCAAGTACTAAATATAATTTAAGTCCTACATATAAATAATATTTAAACTTATTTATTATAATTTCTTGGACCAAATATTGCTGTTCCTACCCTTACAATAGTAGCACCGTGTTTTATCGCAATATGGTAGTCATGACTCATTCCCATAGATAGAGTATCCATAGAAACATTTTGAAGGCCAAGTGATTCTATTTCTAAAGATAAATCTTTTAAACCTTTAAATACGCCTTCTATAACCTCTTCATCTTCTACAAATGGTGCCATTGTCATAAGACCTTTAATTCTTATATTTTTATATTTTTCAGATACCATCTTAACAAAATCTACTACATCGTCTTTATAAAGTCCATGTTTAGTTTCTTCCTTAGATATGTTAACTTGAACTAGGCAATCTATAACTCTGTCTATTTTTTCTGCTCTTTTTTGAATTTCCTCACATAGAGGCTCTCTATCTAATGAATGTATCATTGTGACTTTATCAATTATATATTTTACTTTATTAGTTTGCAATGTTCCTATTAAATGCCAATTTACTTTATCTCCTATTACTTCGTACTTTCTAGCTAACTCTTGAGGTTTATTTTCACCTACATCTGTTATACCAGCATCTATAGCTTCAAGTACTGCGTCAGTATCGACTGTTTTTGTAACAGCCATTAAATTAACATCTTTAGGATCTCTGCCACAATCATTGCATATTGATGCAATTTCATTTCTAATTTTATTTATATTTGCTTCTATACTCATTACTTAAACGTCACCTGCTCACTTTAATATTTTTGTTTATAAAATTTGGATATAATAATATTCTATCATATAAATTCAAATTTTTTTCATCTTTAATTCTATTATAATCCACATATAGATATTTTTCATCTTTATAGAAATTTTTATTTAAACTTACAAATTCAGGCATTTTTGTCTCTTCGTTTATTACATAAACACCTAAAATATTATTTTCTTCTACAACAGATTCTATAGGTATTTTAAATCCTTCTATTTTTTTATATATTATATCAAATTCTTCAATTCTTGTATCGTATATTGACATATTTTGTTCCATAATTTTTATTATCGCAACATTTTTTCCATTCTTTTTATATATATTGTAAACTTTTCCACTAATCTCGTGTTCATTTATAACAATGCTCACATCTTGATTATTTTTGAAAACATTTTTATCAGTAAATATGTATACATATACTTCATTTGGATTTATTATTCTAAGCAATATATCCGATGATTTAACCTTATGCTTTTCAGATTTTATATCAACAAAATTATTTTCAATAGAATCTAGTATATCTTCATCTATATCTTCTATTTGGCGATCTAGCTTGTCACAATTATCATCGTATTTAAAAGATACAATTCCTGAAATAGGTGATTTATAATCTATAAAATAATTATTTCTTTTACTTTCTAATATTTTAAGCTGCTCTTTTTTATTTAGTATAATATTTGAATTTACGCTGTTTTTTTCTTTCTCTAATTTTTTTATATCATCTTGTAGGGATTTAATTTGACTTGATATTTCATCGTTTTGATTCAATTGATTTATTGTAAGTATAGACTTGTCCTTTTGGATTTTTTCTCCAGAAGAGACATTATAGCTTACAGTACCTTCTTCATTTGATTTTATAAGATATTCCTCCATTACAACTAGACCTGTTTCTTTTATATCTAACGAAATATATTCATTTTCAAGTACTTGAGTTTTTGTAAAGTATCCAATTGCCCAAATTATAATTTGGACTAATATATATACAATTACTATAAGTATAAATAAATTTGTATATTTTATTTTAATCCTCTTTTTCGCCAAGACCCCACCCCCTAAAATAATCAACTATATTATTATTTGTTATTAACAATTATTTCTCCTCTAATTTTTATAAAACCTATTGTTAAAATTTTAAATATTATTTTCAAAAAAAATTGCTGTAAAATGATCAAAATCAATTTACAGCAATCTATTTATTTCATTATATTAATTTTTAAATGAATGTATTGGAGCTGGTATTTTACCACCTCTGTCTATGAAATCTTTAGAAGAATATTTATTAACTTCCATTACAGGAGCTCTACCTAATAGACCTCCAAATTCAACCATTTCTCCAACCTTACAGCCTGGAGCAGGTATAACTCTGACTGCAGTTGTCTTGTTATTTATCATACCTATAGCAGCTTCATCGGCTATCATAGCTGCTATTGTCTCAGCTGGTGTATCTCCAGGAACTGCTATCATATCTAAACCAACTGAACATATAGCTGTCATAGCTTCTAATTTTTCTAAGCATAAAGATCCATTTAAAACTGCATCTATCATTCCTGAATCCTCTGATACTGGTATAAATGCACCACTTAATCCTCCTACACGAGAACAAGCCATAACTCCACCTTTTTTAACAGCATCGTTAAGTAAAGCAAGTGCTGCTGTTGTACCGTATGCACCTACAACTTCGACACCCATTTCTTCAATTATATTTGCAACAGAATCTCCTATTGCTGGTGTTGGAGCTAATGATAAATCCACTATACCAAAAGGTACTCCTAGACGTTTAGAAGCCTCTTGACCTACTAATTGTCCCATTCTAGTTACTTTAAATGCTGTATTTTTTATTGTATCTGCTACAACATCAAAAGATTCACCTTTGACTTTTTCAAGTGCTCTTTGAACAACTCCAGGACCACTTACACCTACATTTATAATTGTATCTGCTTCTCCAACTCCGTGGAAAGCACCTGCCATAAATGGGTTATCTTCAACAGCATTACAAAATACAACTAATTTAGCACAACCAAATCCCTTTTGTTCTTTTGTAAGCTCGGCTGTTTGTTTTACTATTTGTCCCATTTCTTTTATCGCATCCATGTTAAGTCCAGATCTTGTAGAGCCTACATTAACTGATGCACAAACCTTATTAGTACATGCTAAGGCTTCTGGAATTGATTTTATTAATATTTCATCGCCTTTAGTATAACCTTTTTGACATAAAGCAGAAAATCCACCTATAAAATCTATTCCCAATTCTTCTGCTGCTTTATCTAAAGTTTTCGCAAATTCCACATAATCTTTATCATCGCAAGCTCCTGCTACTATTGATATAGGTGTTACAGAAACTCTTTTATTTACTATTGGAATACCAAACTCACTTTCAATGTCTTTACCTACTTTTACTAAATCCTTAGCACAAGTAGTTATTTTTTTGTATATTTTTTCTCTTGCCTTTTCTCCATCAGAATCAATGCAGTCAAGTAAAGATATACCCATTGTTATAGTTCTAATATCTAATTTCTGTTCTTCTATCATGCTGATAGTTTCTAGTATATTTTTAACGTTCATGACTACCCCCTAAATTCTATGCATTTTGTTAAAAATTTCTTCTCTTTGAATTCTAGCTTCTACGCCTATAGATTCTCCTCTTTTTACTAGAGCATCCTTAATTTCGTCAAAAGATTTAGAACTTTTGCTTAAATCCACCATTACTACCATAGTGAAAAAGTCTTCCATTATAGTTTGTGTTATGTCAATAATATTGACATTTAGTTTGAATAATTCATCAGATATTGCTGCCACTATCCCCACTTTGTCTTTTCCTATTACTGTTAAAAATGCTTTCATTCCTTCTCCCCCTTTACGTTGATGATTTAATTCTATTATTATTTACATAAATTGTCAAACATTTATTTATATTTTTTAAAAATAGTTCTTATTTTAAATTATATAGTGTTTTTTATATGTATTGTTTTTATATTGATGTTCGATTTTATTAATTTACTATTTACAAATAAAAAAGCACCGATAAATTAATTATCAGCGCTATTTTATTTTTTTAATTATCTAATTTACTATTTTGTTATTACATCTACACCCATATAAGGTCTTAATACTTCTGGTACTACTACAGAACCATCTTCTTGTTGATAGTTTTCAAGTATAGCAGCTAATGCTCTACCTACAGCAAGACCAGAACCATTTAATGTATGGCAGTATTCAGCTTTAGAGTCTTTACTTCTCTTGAATCTTATTCCAGCACGTCTAGCTTGGAAGTCTTCACAGTTTGAGCAAGAAGATATTTCTACGTATCTATTGTAACTTGGCATCCATACTTCTAAGTCATATTTGAAAGCAGCAGTGAATCCTAAGTCACCAGTACATATTCTTACAACTCTATATGGTAATCCTAATTTTTGTAGTAAATGTTCTGCATTTGCAGTTAATTTTTCTAATTCATTGTATGATTCTTCTGGTGCACATATTTTAACCATTTCAACTTTGTTGAATTGATGTTGTCTAACTAGACCTCTAGTATCTCTACCTGCAGAACCAGCTTCTGATCTAAAGCATGGAGTATAAGCAGTATAGTTAAGTGGTAATACATCATATGGAAGTATTTCATTTGCATGTATATTAGTTAGAGGTACTTCTGCAGTTGGTATTAAGTAGTATCCATTGTCTACTTTGAACATGTCTTCTTCGAATTTTGGTAATTGTCCAGTTCCTATAAATGAATTTGCATTTGCCATAAATGGTGGTATAAATTCAGTATATCCTTGAACTGTTGTATTTTCATCTAAGAAGAAGTTATATAAAGATCTTTCTAATTTAGCTCCTTTATCTTTGTATAAAGTAAATCTTGATCCAGTTATTTTAGCAGCTCTTTCAAAATCTAATATACCTAAATCAGTTCCTATATCCCAGTGAGCTTTGAAATCAAAGTCAAATTTTCTAGGTTCTCCCCATTTTCTTTCTTCTACGTTATCTGCATCAGTTTCTCCTTGAGGAACTTTTGGATTTGGAACATTAGGTATTCTAAGTAATCTATATTTTAATTCATCTTGAACTTTTTTAACTTTTTCATCTTCAACTTTTATTTTATCTGATAGTTCTTTAAGTCTAGCTTTGTCTGCTGTAACGTCCTTTCCTTCTTTTATAAGTTGAGGTATTTTTTTAGATTCGATGTTCATTTCATTTTTCATTACTTCAACTTCTTTTAATAATTCTCTTCTTTCGTCGTCTAATGCTACAACTGCATCAAGGTCAAATTCTTTTTCACCTCTTCTGTCCATAGCTTTCTTAATATCATCTAAGTTTTCTCTTATTCTTTTGATATCTAACATTTTTTTCCTCCTAAGTATTTTATTATGTATAATTGCCACCTACTAAAGGCATTAGTCGCTAAACATATTTATCCAATTTAACTATATTTTATTCATTTAGAATTATATTGTCAATTCTTTAGAAAAAATATATCAGTTTATATAATACAAGCAATTTACACCCTATATAAAATTATAACCAATCTAAAAAAAAATTCCATATATAATTACAATATAAATAGATATTTTTTTATTTTATTTCCAATTTATACAAACTTTATACACATTTGTATATAAATTTATGAAATTTAAATATTCAGCACATCAAATGGAACATTATTTTTCATACATATAAGAAAATCTTTATTCTAAAGATTCATAATGTTGATTTTCTTGAAATGCATGACGAAAATTATATTTATCCACTATTTCAAAGGAATATAATTTAAGTACTTGGCGCAGCAAGTACGCTACCCTTTCCTATGCATTATAAAAAGGGGATACTTAAATTATGCATCCCCTTATAATTCGCTATTATTTTAAATTATTATTTGTTAGCTTCTTTAGCTCTTTCTTCCCAGAATTTAGCTCCTTTTATTCCTAAGCTAACAGGGTCAAAAGTTATTTCTGTAGTAGGAACTCCAGCTTTAAGTTGACGTTCATAGTCATTGA
>NZ_JBJDXL010000465.1:0-11789 GCF_051866655.1 Intestinibacter sp. | reverse complement strand
GAATTTAAATTTTCAGTATATGGGTTAGTGATTTTTTTATTGCCGATGCTTATTAACATAGTGTATTTTTTACTTCTACCTAAAAATATTGAGGAAGAAGCTTCTAATCAAAATAAAATTTTAGAATCTATTAGCTGTGTTTCCAGTTATGTATTTTATTTTTGTATCTATATGGATGAATAATTATATAGCTTTAGCTATAATGATTTTGTTTGGAATTGTGCATTTTAAGATATCTTATGAAAATTTATACATAAATAAAAATAATTTAGAATAGTAAAATCCAATTTTTTTAATTTATTTCAAAAATATACAAGAAAATATTGAAATTAAAAAAAATATGTTTTAATATACCTATAGGGGGTATTTTTAAAATGAGATATTTTCTAATATAAATAAATTGATAAATTAAAGAGGAGGAAATCTTATGGACAGTACAATCAAAGAAACCTACAAAGTCGAAGGTATGATGTGTGCAGCTTGTGCCAAAGCAGCTGAAAGAGCAGTCAGAAAAATCGACGGTGTAGTAAGTCAAAATGTAAATATAGCTACAGAAAAATTAACTGTAGAATACGAAGCTGATAAGGTAAATTATGAAATTTTATCAAAAGCAATAGAAAAAGCAGGCTACAAGCTTGTAAAAGAAGAAAACATAAAGAAAATCGAGCTTACAGTTCACGGAATGACTTGTGCAGCTTGCTCAAAAGCCGTAGAGAGAGTAACTAAAAAACTAGATGGAGTCAAGGAATCCAGTGTAAATATAGCCACAGAAAAGGCTACAATTTCTTACGATCCATCTAAGGTCAGATTATCTCAAATCACAAAGGCAATAGAAAAGGCAGGATATGAGCCTATAACAGAAGAAAACAAGGAGACTGTTGACGAGGATCAACAAAGAAAAGAAAGAGAAAAAAACACTCTATTTAAAAAATTCATAACTGCAATTTGCTTTGCGATACCTCTATTTTATGTAGCTATGGGGCCTATGGTTCCAAGTCCAATCGGACCTTGGCCACTTCCAGACATTATAAGTCCAGATACTCATATAATAAACTACGCGCTTATACAAATTGTACTCGTAGTTCCTATAATGTTAGTCGGATATAAATTCTATATAAACGGGTTTAAATCACTTTTTAACGGAAGTCCTAACATGGACACTCTAGTTGCAATAGGTACATCATCAGCGTTTATATACAGCTTATACACTACTATAAATCTAATAAATAACTCAGGTGCTTCAATGGCTGAGCATATGTCTCACCACCATCAGCTTTACTTTGAAAGTGCCGGTATAATAATAGCTTTAATACTTCTTGGTAAGTTCTTAGAATCTAGATCAAAGGGAAAAACCTCTGAAGCCATCAAAAAGCTAATGGGACTACAACCAAAAACAGCTATAATTTTAGTAGATGATAAAGAGGTAGAGGTTTCAATAGACGAGGTTTTAGTCGGCGATATAGTAGTAGTAAAGCCGGGAGAAAAAATACCTGTAGACGGTAAAATTGTATTTGGACATACATCAATAGACGAATCAATGCTTACAGGAGAAAGTATGCCAGTTGAAAAGACTATTGGAGACAGCGTGACAGGTGCAAGTATAAACAAAAACGGTCTTATTAGATTTGAAGCTACAAAGGTAGGAAAAGATACTGCACTAGCTCAAATAATAAAGCTTGTAGAAGACGCACAGGGAACAAAAGCTCCAATTGCCAAGCTTGCAGATACTGTGGCGGGGTATTTTGTACCTACAGTTATATCTATTGCAATAGTTGCAGCACTACTTTGGGCATTTGTAGGCAAACAAAATACGACTTTCGTGCTTACAATATTTATATCAGTATTAGTAATAGCTTGCCCTTGTGCACTAGGACTAGCAACACCTACAGCTATCATGGTAGGAACAGGTAAAGGTGCCGAAAATGGTATACTTATAAAAAGCAGTGTTGCTCTAGAGCTTGCACACAAGGTAAACACAGTTATATTTGACAAAACAGGTACAATAACAGAAGGAAAACCGAAAGTTACAGATATAATAACATTTGGCAATTACCAAAAAGACTATATATTAAAGCTATCAGCTTCAGCAGAAAAAGGCTCAGAGCATCCACTTGGTGAAGCTATAGTTAAATATGCAGAAGAAAATAAAATAGATTTAATAAATGTAGAAAAATTTACTTCAGTAACAGGTAAAGGTATAAAAGCAGTTATCGACAGCAAAGAAGTAAATCTTGGAAACATAAAAATGATGGAAAGCTTAAACATATCTTTAGACATAGTAGAAAATAAATACGAAGAATTATCAAAACAAGGAAAAACACCTATGTTTATATCAATAGATAACGAACTAGCTGGAATAATCGCAGTAGCAGACGTCGTAAAAGAAAGCAGTAAAAAAGCGATAGATCTTTTACACAGCCTAGGTATAAAAGTAGCAATGGTAACAGGCGACAATAAAAACACAGCAGATGCAATAGCAAAACAAGTAGGAATAGACATAGTCCTAGCTGAAGTACTTCCAGAGGATAAATCAAACGAGGTTAAAAAGCTACAAGCAGAAGGCAACTTCATAGCGATGGTTGGAGACGGAATAAACGATGCACCAGCTCTTGCAGCGGCAGACATAGGTATGGCAATAGGAAGTGGAACAGATGTTGCAATAGAATCAGCAGATATAGTTTTAATGAAAAATGATTTAATGGATGTTCCAACAGCAATCAAGCTTAGCAAGGATACAATAAGAAATATAAAACAAAACTTATTCTGGGCATTTGGATACAATACAATAGGAATACCGGTAGCAGCAGGAGTTCTATACATATTTGGAGGTCCTCTTCTAAATCCTATGATAGCGGCAGCAGCGATGAGCTTAAGTTCTGTATCAGTAGTATCAAATGCATTGAGACTGAGAAAGTTTAAACCATACAATTAATTGAACATAAATATATTTAGGAGTCCCCAAAATTTGGGGGCTTTTTAAATATAATAAATTAAAATAAAAATACAATAAAATAAAACAAAATATTCAAAAAATAGAAAACATATTATGATATAATATTTCTAAAGGCAAAAATGAATATTATATTACACAGGTCTTTTTACGATTTTAGGAGGTTAAATGATGGAAGTGAATATATTAACAGTAGAAGATGATTATAAAAGCCAGCAGCTATTAAAAGAATTTTTGACCTCAAATGGTTATAAAGTAGACTGTGCAGAGGATGGTTTAGAAGCGATTCAAATGTATAAAGAAAATTACTATGATTTAGTTCTTTTGGATATTAATATACCTAATTTAGATGGATTTTCTGTTTGTAAAATGATTAGAAAGGAATCAGATATTCCGATTATATTTGTAACTGAACTCAGTAGCGAAAAGGATCAAATAAAAGCATTTGATTTGTTGTGTGATGATTATATAATAAAACCATTTTCTTATAATTTATTAATTAGAAGAATTCAGGCAGTTCTTAGACGAGCTAAAATAGATAAAAGGGAGTCTTATATAACATTTGAAAAAATAAAATTAAACTTAAAGACGTATTCTGTAGAGATAGAAGATGACATTATAGATTTGACGCTCAAAGAATTTAAGATTTTAAAGGCGCTTATTGAAAACTATCCTCAGGTTGTAACTAGGGAAAAATTATTAGACAGTATTTGGGGATATGATTATTTCGGCGACACTAGAATAGTCGATGCGCATATTAAGAATATAAGAAAGAAAATCGTTTTACCGTATATAAAAACAGTAAAAGGAATAGGATATACTCTTAAAAAAGATATTTAGTTTTATAAAAATTTATTCCTCTTTATAAATATTTTAAATTATTTTTGGAAAAATAATAATAGTATTATAAGGAGGTAGTAATATGACTAGTTTTAAAAAGCATATGGAAAATATGAAAGAGGATCTAAAAGAAGGCATGCAAAAGGTAGGACATAGTGTAAAGCATACAGCGATGGATTTAAAAGACGAAGCTATGGGAATAATGCAAAATGTAGAAGACAAAAAAGATGAATTAATGGAAGAATATAAAGAAGAAGAATACAGAAGAAGTATGGAGAGACAGGCTAGAGAAGAAAAAAAAGATAATTCTTACAAATAAAAGCCTACTCAACCAAAATCAACAGCTCTTTTATTAGCTAAATGTTGAGATATTATAAATTATAAAAGCTATGAGTCGAAATTTTTATAAAAACGATTCATAGTTTTTATTTTGAAATTTTAATTGTACTCATATAATAAACGGAATTAAATTATATTGTATCAGTACAAAATATAAAAAATGTAAAAATATAACAATTATATCGCGAATTGTATTATAATCAAAATATAATTTTTTTGGAGGTAGTACAATGGAGAATATTAAAGGAAATAAAAATGTATCAGTTAAAACAAAAAATTTAGTCACAGCGGCTTTAATGGCGGCTATAACTTGTCTAGTTACAGGATATATACTACATATTCCAGTTGGAAATGGGGGATATGTACATGTAGGAGATGCGATTATATACTTGAGTGCGTCAATACTTCCTCTTCCATATGCTTTAGTCTGTGGTGCAATAGGTGCAGGTCTTGCTGATTTTACAACAGGAGCTTTTATCTGGGTTATACCTACAGTGATAATAAAACCAATTTCAATTTTGTTTTTTTCAAGTAAAAGTGATAGAATAATAACTGTTAGAAATGTAATTGCTGCTTTTTTAGGCGGAGTAATAGGAAGTGCACTTTATATGCTAGCTGAAGGTATTCTTTTTGGAAATATGAAGGCTGCATTTGTGCTTACAGGAATTGGTTTAGTACAACCTGTTGGAAGCTTTATAGTGTATATAATATTAGGGGTTGTTTTAGACAAAGTAGGATTTAAGAAATTTTATATGGAATAATCTCGATTTAAAGAAGCAAAGCAATAAATAAAGTAAAAATTTATTAGAAATATGCTAGATAAGGAGAAAGGTATGACATTATTATATCCAATAAGAAATAGCTTATATGTAAATATAACAAATCTTTGCTGCTGTAAATGTGTATTTTGCATAAGAAATATTACAGACAGTGTAGGTGGCAGCGACAGTCTTTGGCTAGATCACGAGCCTACAATGGACGAATTAAAACAAGAATTAGAAAAATTCGATTTAGATGATTATGAAGAAGTTGTATTTTGTGGATACGGCGAACCTCTTATGAGAATAAACGAGGTAGTTGAATTTGCTAAATATATAAAGAGCAAAAAAGATATAAAGACAAGAATAAACACTAATGGACTTGCTGATTTAATTCACAAGAAAAAAACAGCTGTACTACTTAAAGATGCTATAGACAGCGTGTCAATAAGCTTGAATGCTCCTAATAAAGAGGTTTATTTAAAGGTTACACAACCAGCATTTGGAATTAAATCATTCGATGCAATGCTTCAATTTGCTAAGGATTGTAAAGCTTGTTTGAAGGAAGTGTGTTTTTCAGTGGTAGATGAAATTTCTGATAAAGAAATACAAGAATCTCAAGAATTAGCTGATTCACTAGGCATACCACTTAGAGTAAGAGTAAAAAATGGATAAAAAATATATAAATAAGAAATAATAAAAATAAATTAATAAAAACAAATAATATAAAAGTATAATATATATGATTAATAGTATACAAAACTCTCTCTTATTTAAGAGAGAGTTTTAATTTTATTTTAAAAAGTACTAAAAACGAATAATATTAGATAAAGTATAACATTTTATATGTATTATTGACTTTTTTTATCAAATAATTTACAATAATATTCGTAATAATAAATTAAATAGGAGGTATTATTTATGAATCAAGAAGCAACATTTATGCAAAAGTTATTTCCAATACTGACTAATAAAGACGCTGACAAAAAAACAGAGATGATGGCTGGTCTTACAACTTTCTTGACAATGGCTTACATAATAGCTGTCAATCCAAGTATTTTATCTGAAACAGGTATGCCAGCAGGGGCATTAGTTACATCTACATGTCTAGGTGCTGCGATAGGATGTTTCATAATGGGATTAATTGCAGATATGCCTTTCGCTTTAGCATCAGGTATGGGACTTAATGCATATTTTGCTTATACTGTAGTATTAGGTATGGGTGTAAGTTGGGAAGTCGCATTGACAGCAGTATTTGTCGAAGGTATTATATTTATAATCTTATCATTATTAAAAGTTCGTGAAGCTGTAGTAAATGCAATTCCAAAGAACTTAAAACTAGCAGTTTCAGGTGGTATAGGATTATTTATAGCCTTTATAGGTCTAGTAAACTGTGGTTTAGTAGTAAACAACGATGCTACATTAGTATCAATGGGAAGCTTCACTCCAGCTGTAATAATAACTTGTGTAGGCTTAGTTATAACAGCAGTTTTAAGCAAGAAAAATATAAGAGGATCTATATTAATAGGTATAGTAATTTCTTCTTTATTAGCTTGGGGATATGCTCTTATAAATCCAGAGGTTGCAGCTAATCTTGGAATTTATCTACCAAGTGGAGTATTTAAATTTGAATCTCCAGCTCCAATAGTAAACAAAATAGATTTTGGATATATAACTCATCCAGATAGTATGTTCCAATTCATAACAGTATTGTGCACATTCTTATTTGTAGACTTCTTCGATACAGTAGGTACTGTAGTTGGGGTTGCTTCAAAGGCTAATATGGTAGATGAAGATGGAAAAGTTAAAAATGTAGGTAGAGCATTACTTGCAGATGCTTTTGCAACTACTATAGGTTCTTGGTTAGGAGTTTCAACTGTAACAACTTATGTTGAAAGTTCAACAGGTGTACTTGAAGGTGGAAAAACTGGTTACACTGCAATAACTGTAGGTGTATTATTCTTAATAGCTATGTTTTTCTCTCCAATATTTATAGCAATACCTTCTTGCGCAACAGCTCCAGCGTTAATTTATGTTGGATATTTGATGTTGAGTGCAGTTAAGGATATAGACTTCGGCGATATAACTGAAGGTGTGCCAGCATTTATGGCAATAGGTGGAATGGCTTTAACTTATTCTATAGGTGATGGTTTAACATTAGGTGTTTTATCTTATGTATTTATAAACGTATTATACAACTTAATAGCTAAAAAAGAAGATAGAAAACATGTATCTGTAGTAATGATAATTTTAGCTATTTTATTTATACTAAAATTATGGTTTATGTAGTATAATAATACTAGAGATTCTAGTATAATAGTATATGAAAAAAGTGGTGCTTTTATACCAGTATTGATAATTACTGTATGAGGGCACTATTTTTATGTTATAATCTAGTAGTAGATTTTTGATATAAAATAAAGAAAATGGGAATAATTAAAATGTATTGCTGATATAAATTTTATTTTAAGTAAAGGAGATAGAATGAGAGAGGTAGAATTATTAGCACCTGCTGGTGATTTAGAAAAGTTAAAGATTGCTTTTATTTACGGAGCAGATGCAGTTTATATAGGTGGCGAGATTTTTGGTATGCGTTCTGCTGCTAAAAATTTTTCAAAAGAGGATATGATAGAAGGGCTAGAATTTGCTCATAATATGGGCAAAAAGGTCTTTGTAACAGTTAATATTATACCGAGAAGTGATCAGCTAGACAGTTTAGCTGATTATATAAAAGAGCTTGATGAAATAGGTGTAGATGCGGTTATAGTAAGTGATGCAGGAGTGTTTAACATAGTCAAAAGAGTAGCTCCTGATATGGAGATACATATAAGCACACAGGCTAGTACATCTAATTACATAGCTGCTAATTTTTGGTATGAGCAAGGTGCGAAGAGAATTGTAACGGCTAGAGAGATGTCGTTTGCAGAGACTAAGGAGCTTAGAGAAAATACACCTCGTGATTTAGACATAGAATCATTTATACACGGAGCTATGTGTATGAGTTACTCTGGGAAATGCGTAATAAGTAATTACGCGACAGGTAGAGATGCCAACCAAGGCTCTTGCGCTCAGTCTTGCAGATGGAAGTACAACTTAGTTGAGGACGTAAATGGCGATTACGAAAATGTGCTAGACGATGAAGATTATCAATTTTTCTTCAATACAAAGGATTTATGTATGATAAAATATATTCCGGAAATATTTGACAGTGGAATAACTAGTCTAAAAATCGAAGGTCGTATGAAAACTGCTTATTATGTGGCTACAACTGTAAGAGCCTACAGAATGGCTATTGATGAATATTACAAGGATCCAGATAACTGGAAATTCAATCCGATGTGGCTAGACGAACTTAAAAAAGGAAGCCATAGAGATTACTCTACAGGATTTTTCCTAGATAGACCAGGCAAAAATTCAAACAACTACGAATCAGCTTCATATATAAGAAATTACGATTTCATAGGAATTGTAAAGGAAGTCTGTGACGATGGATATTTAATAGTAGAACAAAGAAATAAAATGTCTGTAGGTGAAGAGATAGAGGTAATAGGACCTTACAAGGAGACTATGTTTACAACTATCTTAGAGATGTACAATGAAGATGGGGAGCCGATAGAATCAGCGCCTCATGCAAGACAAATAGTAAAAATGAAATTAGGTATAGAAGCCTACGAAAATTATATACTTAGAAAACCGATAATAAAAGGTTAGGGAGGAAAAAATGTTATTAGGAAGAAATAGTAAATGCTGGTGTGGCAGCGGCGAAAAATATAAAAAATGCCACATGGAATTCGATGAAAAATTAAAACAATTCGCTAGAGAAGGTTACGAAATACCTACTAGAGATATGATAAAAAACGCAGAACAAATTGAAAAAATAAAAGAAAGTGCGAGAATAAACACAGCTGTTTTAGATGAAGTCGAAAAACACATAAAAGCTGGAATGACTACAGAAGAAATAAATACTATAGTTCACGATTTTACAGTTGCAAATGGTGCAATACCTGCTCCACTTGGATTCTGCGGATATCCAAAGAGCGTTTGTACATCAGTAAACGACCAAATCTGCCATGGTATACCATCAGAAGACGTCGTATTAAAAGACGGCGATATAATAAATGTAGACGTATCTACAATCTACAATGGGTACTACTCAGATGCATCTAGAATGTACATGATAGGTGAAGTCAGTGAAGAAGCTAAAAAATTAGTACAGGTAACTAAGGAGTCTATGGAACTAGCAATATCAAAGGTTAAGCCTTGGGTTCCAATGGGTGTAATCGGAGCAACTATCCAAGAATATGTTCACAAACACGGATATACAGTAGTAAGAGAATTTGGTGGACACGGTATAGGTGTGGAATTCCACGAAGATCCATTTGTATTCCACTATGGATACGAAGATGAAGGCGTGATAATGGTTCCAGGTATGATGTTCACTATAGAGCCTATGATAAATCAAGGTGGATATGATTTATATATAGATCAAAATAATGGATGGACATCTTATACAAAGGATGGAAAGTTATCTGCTCAATGGGAAAATATGATATTAGTAACTGAAGATGGTTGTGAAATATTAACTTATTAATCTGAAAGGGTCTGTATTGAAAAATACAGGCTTTTTTATTTGTTTACTAATAGGAGTATTACAGCTAGAGCTATTGTAATTATGTTTAAGGATTTTGTGATAAATTTTACGGTTTTATTTATAAGTTACTTGGTCGGAAGGTCTTTGTTGAAAATTTGTCGGTATTAAGAATAAATTAATACAAGTTATTACAAGATTTTTATCACAAAGAAATTAAACATATTAACAATAAGACAAGTTTGGTAATTGTATTGTTGATTTTGCAAGGTTTGTGGTAATGTATTCCAATTTGCGGAAATTCATATAAAAATGGAAGAAATATGATAAGATATTAAAAGTGAGTAAAATTTCATTTGTTGGACAAAATAGATATATAAAAAATGAGGTTATTTAATTTAATAGGTAATATGACAGCGGAGGAGAAAATGAAATCAAAAGTAGCAATTATTGGAACAGGAATGGTTGGAATGAGTTATGCTTATTCTATGGTCAATCAAGGAATATGTGAGGAGCTCGTTTTAATCGATATCAACAAAGAGAAAACAGAAGGTGAAGCGATAGACCTAAACCACGGATTGAGCTTTGCACCTAGAAAGATGAAGATATATTCAGGTGATTATGCTGACCTTAAAGATGCGGCATTAGTTTGCATCACAGCGGGTCCACCGCCAATTGAGGGCGAAACTAGATTAGATACCTTACATAAAAGTATAGGTGTTATGAAAAATATAATAGGAAGCATCAAAGCTTCAGGATTCGATGGAATAATATTGATAGCGACAAATCCAGTAGATATTATGACTTATGCAGCATGGAAATTATCTGGATTTGATAAGTCGAGAGTAATAGGTTCAGGAACTACACTTGATTCGGCGAGACTTAGATCTGCACTTGCTGATAAATTAGATATAAATCAAAAGAATATCCACGCATATGTAATAGGCGAGCATGGCGATTCTCAGTTTGTACCTTGGAGCTATGCGCTTTGTGGAGTGCAGCCGATTTACCATATGGCTTCTAAGAATAAGGGGATAAGCTTTGAAGAGCTAGCCGATATAGAGGATGAGGTTAGAAATATCGCTTATAAGATAATCAAAGCTAAAAAGGCGACTTACTACGGAATAGGTATGTCGCTTGCAAGGATTACTAAGGCGATACTTGAAAATGAAAATAGTATTTTAAGTGTATCTGCTTATTTAGATGGGCAGTATGGTCATGATGATGTTTATATTTCTGTGCCTAGTGTTATCAATAAGGATGGAGTTAGAGAGGTTATCGAGCTGCCACTTGATAAGGGTGAGAAGGAGAAGTTTGATAAGTCTGTCGTTGTTATGAAGGAGAATATTGGGAAATTGGATTTAGAAAATAATCTAAAATAAAAATTTAATAGTCGAAGAAAATGAGCAAATATCTAAGTTAATTATGGTGTTTAGCTCATTTTTTTATTTCGATTAAAATGTGAATTATCATTATATCAAACTAAAACTTTGCTATAATTTTATATATAGTTAATTTACAAAATGGGAGATACAAAATATGAAAATATATAGAGGAACCATAATAACGTGTGATAAACATGATACAGTTGCTAGTTATTTGGTTGAGGACAACGGTGAGATTTTATTTGTGGGGGATGAACTAGACGATAGATATTTAGATAATGAAATAATCGATATTAAAGATAAGGCGATAATTCCGACATTTGTAGATAGTCATATTCATTTTGCTAGCTTTGCGACGTTTCATTCTGGATTAAATGTAATGGAGGCTGCTAGCAACCAGGAGTTACTAAGGATGTTGAAGGAATTTGTTAAAAATACGAAAGAGAAGACGATTATCGCATTTGGAGCATCGCCACACAGTGTTAGGGAAAAAAGGCTTGTGACGAGAGAAGAGCTCGACAGTGTATGCAATGATAGGCCGATTTTTTTAGTAAAATACGATGGGCATGCGTGTGTGTTGAATTCGGCTTTGCTAAATAAGGTCAAAGATAAAATAAAAAATCTGAGGGGATATCACGAGGATACTGGTGAAATGAATCAAGAGGCGTTCTTTGCAGTTTCTGATTATATTACTAATTCTATATCGATAATAAATTTAATAAAAAATATGCAAAATGCCGTAGATTATCTAGCGAGCAGGGGAGTTGCGCATATTCACAGTGTGAGTGGCGTAGGTTTTATAAGGGATTTAGATGTTGACTTGGAGAGATGGTTTGCAAAAGGGCTTGACAATGGGATTGATTTAAGAGTATATTTTCAAACTATGAATGTCAAGGATGCTGTGAAAAGGAAGCTAGATTGTATAGGAG
>NZ_JBJDXL010000464.1:0-2609 GCF_051866655.1 Intestinibacter sp. | reverse complement strand
AGAAAATCATATTGAGGCGAGCTTATTAGGTAAAAGCTTATTAAATGAAAATAAATTTATTGCAGTTCATATGTCAGGCGGAACCTTAGAAATAGTATTAACGAGTAAAAATCAGTTCGGATACGATTTAAAAATCATAGGTGGTACAAAGGATGTAAGCTTTGGACAGCTGATAGATAGATTGGGAGTTAAATTATCATATGATTTTCCTTGTGGCAAATACATAGATAAAAACGCTCTTGAATTTGACACAAAGATAAAGGAAGGATTAAAAACCAGTGTAAAAGAAGGATATATGAATTTATCTGGAATAGAAAATCAATTAAATAGAATAATAGATAGTGAAGAGGATATAGATAAAAACTATCTATCAAAATTACTTATGGATACTATTGTCAGATGTATGTTTAAATCCCTTACTTATCTATGTGAAAAATACGATACTTACGAGGTTGTATTCGCAGGAGGTGTATCTGCAAGTAAATATATCTCTAAAAATTTAACTCAAAAATTGAGAAAATACAAAATAAAAGCCTATTTTACAGATGGAAATTTTGCTACAGACAATGCAGTAGGTTGCGCCTTAATAGGAGTTAAAAATCTAAACTTAGGAGAGTAGATATGAAGATAAGAGCTTTAGATGTAAGTGAAGCAAATTCATATATAAAGCGAATTTTGATAAATGATCCAATACTCTACAATTTGAAAATTAAAGGAGAGATTTCTAATTTTAAATTACATAGCAGTGGAAATGTTTACTTATCATTAAAAGATCAAAATTCAAAAATAAATTGTGTCGTATTTAAAAGTGATTACGACAGGAGCTTGAATTTAGAGAATGGAACAAAGGTAATAGCGAGTGGATATATTTCTGTATATGAAAGAGATGGTTCGTATCAGTTTTATATAAAAAATATAGAGGTATCGGGAATAGGAAATCTATATATTGAATTCAACAAGCTAAAGGAAAAATTACAAAAAGAAGGCTTATTTGACTACAAATACAAAAAGCCAATACCTAAGATACCTACATCGATTGGAGTAGTGACATCGCCAACTGGTGCTGTCATCAGAGATATCATAAATGTAACTAAGAGAAGATATCCAAAGGTGCATATAAAATTATATCCTGTCAAAGTGCAGGGGCAGGATTCAAAGGAGCAAATATGTCAGGGGATAAATTTTTTTAACGAAAAACATCCAGTCGACACTATAATTGTAGGGCGAGGTGGTGGATCTATAGAGGACTTGTGGTCTTTTAATGAAGAGGAAGTAGCTAGATGTGTTTTTGAATCAAAAATACCTATTATATCTGCTGTAGGTCATGAGACGGATTTTACAATTTGCGATTTTGTAGCAGATATGAGGGCACCTACGCCGTCTGCTGCAGCTGAAATAGCCACACCAGATATCGAGGAGTTGTATTTTAAGCTCGATAGCATAAGAGGTAGAATGAATAAATCATTAAACAATGCAGTTGAATACGACGAACAAAAATTAAAATATACATTTACGCGAATTAATACTATATTAAATGATTATATTATTAACAATAAAATATATGAACTAGACAAAATAATCGAAAAAATAAACTTAAATATCGAAAATAAAATAAATAAAGAAGAGATGAATTTGAAAAATTTAGGTTCATTACTCCATAATTTAAGTCCGCTTAAAACATTAGACAGAGGATATAGTATAATTAATAAAGAGGATGTAGTTGTAAACAGCATCTCAAATGTATCAGAAAAAGACAAAATAGAAGTAATTTTATCCGATGGAAGCTTAGATTGTACTGTCGATAAAATAAATAAAAAAGAGGTGTGAAGATGGAACTTACATATGAGCAAGCTTACTCAAAATTAGAAGAAATTTTAAATAAACTTGAAACAAATACCACATCATTAGATGAATCCTTAAAGCTTTATGAAGAAGGAATAAAATTATATGCAAGATGTAATAAATTGCTTGAAGGAGCAAAGCTTAAAATAAGCAAATTTAACGAAGCTCAAGAACTAGAAGATTTCGACTTGAAGGAGGAATAACTATGGCATTTAAAGAAGAATTAAAAACAAAATCAGCATATGTTGAAGGACTATTAAATAAATATATGCCAAAGGAAGAAGGCTATCAAGAAACTATTTTTAAGGCTATGAATTATAGCTTAAGTGCCGGTGGAAAGAGACTTAGACCTATACTTACATTAGAAGCTGCAAAAATTGTAGGTGGAGATCAAGAAAATGCAATACCATTTTCAGTTGCTATAGAGATGATACATACGTATTCTTTAATACACGACGATTTGCCAGCTTTAGATAACGATGACTTGAGAAGAGGAAAGCCTACTAATCATAAAGTATTTGGAGATGCTATGGCTACCTTAGCAGGAGATGCGCTTTTAAATTATGCATTTGAAATAATGCTAAAGGAATCTATAGACACAGAAAATCCAAATTTAAAATTAAAGGCGATTTATGAAATTGCAAGAGGAGCCGGAATTTACGGTATGATAGGTGGACAAGTCGTAGACGTTGAGAGTGAAAATAAATCTATCGAAAAGGAAAAGCTAGATTTTATACATATGAATAAGACTGCAGCCATGATTGTCG
>NZ_JBJDXL010000463.1:0-11798 GCF_051866655.1 Intestinibacter sp. | reverse complement strand
AGTATACATTGCTATATAGAGTTCCTTCTTCCGTTCTTTATTTTCTATAGCCATAGTACCAACTATAACTCTGTTTATACCCAAATCTAAAAGCTCTTTAACTCTTTTTTCGTCTCTTATTCCTCCACCTACTTGTATAGGAACGTCTACTGCTTTTGCTACCTTTGCTAGAGTTTCATCGTTTATTCCGACTTCATCTCTTGATCCATTTAAATTTACTACATGTATAAACTCTGCTCCATATGAAGCCCATTTTTTAGCCATAAGTGATGGATCCTCTCCATATACATTTACCTTGTCGAAATCTCCTTGTGTAAGTCTAACACATTTATTGTCCTTTATATCTATTGCTGGAAAAATTATCATCTTAATAAATCAACTCCTTATATGCTTTTAATATATCTGCTCCGACTTGTCCACTTTTTTCTGGGTGGAATTGTAATCCATATACGTTTCCTTTTCTAACAAGTCCTGGTATTTTCTTGCCGTATTCTGAATAAGCTACTAGCTCTTCATTTGAAGAATTTGCATAGTATGAGTGAACATAGTAAACATAATCGTCTTCTTTTATGTATTTTAATATTGGATCGTCAGCTTTTTCAAATTTTAAGTTGTTCCATCCCATATGAGGAACCTTTAAATCTATATCTAAAAAGTCTACAGAACCTTCTATTAGTCCAAGTCCTTCGTGAGTTCCGTATTCTGTACCTTGTTCGTACATTATTTGCATTCCTAGGCATATACCTATCATGTATTTGCCAGTTTTAGCGTATTCTCTGATAGGTTCAACTAATTCTAATTCTATTAATTTCTTCATAGCATCACCAAAAGCTCCAACTCCTGGAAGTATTAGTGAATCTGCGTTCTTTATTTCATTTAAATCTCTAGATAATTTTGTTTCTATGCCTGCGCGATTAAATCCTCTGATTACAGACCCTAAATTTCCTAAACCGTAATCTACTATAATATTATTCATTATAAAACCCCCTTTGATGAAGCAACTTCATCTGAAATTATTTCTATTCCTTCTTTTAATGCTCTCGCAAAAGATTTAAATATTGCTTCTATTTTGTGATGATCATTTTCACCATACAATAAATTTATATGCAATGTAACTCTAGACTCGTTTACAAATGCTCTGAAAAATTCTTTTACCATTTGAGTAGTCATATTTCCGACTCTCTCATCTGTAAAATCGGCATTGAAAACTAAAAACGGTCTATTGCTTACATCTATACTAGTTCTAGCTAAAGCTTCATCCATCGGAATAAATACTGTAGAGTATCTTCTTATTCCGCGTTTATCTCCTAAAGCTTGTTTTACACATTCCCCTAATGCTATTCCTATATCTTCAATCGTATGATGATCATCTACATAAGTATCTCCATTACACTTTACCTTCATGTCAAACTTCCCATGAAATGCCATAAGTGTAAGCATATGGTCGAAAAATCCAACTCCAGTATCGATGTCGGCTTTTCCTGTTCCATCTAAATCTATCTCTACTAAAATTTGAGTTTCTAGTGTATTTCTCTCTACTTTATAACTTCTCATATTTATCTCCTAAATTTTTTATTACATAATGCTTTTAAATGCTTCTAAGAATTTTTGATTTTGTTCCTTTGTTCCAACTGATACTCTGTAGTATCCGTCTAATTTTCCACTGAATTTTCTTATAAGAACGTCTTTTTCAACTAATTTCTTTTGTAAGTCTTCTATATCGCTTTTGAAGAAAACAAAGTTTGCACCAGATTTATATACTTTTACTTTTAAATCAACTAAAGCGTTGTATATCACTTCTCTTTGTTCCTTAACGTCTTTTATATAGTCGTACATTCTTTCTTTTTGTTCTAAAGCCTTAGTCGCTATATATGCTGATAGTGAATTTAAATTGTATGGTGCTCTAACCTTTTCAATTGAATTTATTAAGCCTTCATTTGCAACTATATATCCTGCTCTTATTCCTGCTAGAGAAAATGCCTTTGATAAAGTTTTTACTATTAATAAGTTGTCGTATTCCATAACTTCATCTATTAGAGATTCATCTGAAAATTCCATATAAGCTTCGTCTAAAGCTATAAGAGCATCTGTGCTTTTTACTATTTTTCTAACTTCATCCTTTGTAAGAAGTGTTCCTGTTGGGTTATTTGGGTTGCATAGTATAACTAATTTTGGGTCGCTTTCTTTTATTTCAGCTATTATACTGTCTACATTTAATTCAAAGTCCTCTTCTGCCTTTGCTCCTATGTATTTTGCGCTGAATACTTGAGCGTAAATTGAATACATACTAAAAGTTGGGTCTAAGCTTAAGATTTTCTCATCTTTATCTACAAAAGTCTTTATACATAAATCTAGTAATTCACTTGATCCATTTCCCACTGTTATATTCTTAGGCTCGTATCCTACATAAGCATTTATCGCCTTTTTTAAATCTGCATACGAATCGTCTGGATAGTAATTTAATGTTATATCGCTGTCTGCAAGATTTTTTAATAAATCTAGGTAAAGCTCACTATTTCCTTCATTTGCATCTAATTTAACTGAACATACTGTTGGGTTTGTAACATATGGTTCTAAACTTCTTATACTCTCTTTTTCTCTATTCATAATTATCGCTCCTTATCTTTTCATTTAAATATTATTTATAATCTGTACTTTTAACTGTTGAATCTAATAAGTCTATTACTTTTTGAATTTTGTCGTAATTAAATTTATAGCTAACTCTATTTGCAATTATTCTAGCACTTATATCGAATAAATCTTCATAGACTTCTAGTCCATTTGCCTTTATTGTATTTCCTGTTTCTACCAAGTCGACTATTACATCTGATAAGCCTACTATTGGTCCTAATTCTACTGAACCATTTAATTTTATAATGTCTATCTTTTGACCTCTAGCTTTAAAAAATTGTTTTGCTATAACTGGGTATTTAGTAGCTACCTTTAGGTTTTCAGATGTAAGGTATTTTTCTTTTTTGCCCTTCATACCAGCTACAGAGAATTTACATTTTCCAAAGCCTAAATCGTATAATTCGTATACTTCACTTTCATTTTCATTTTCAAGAATTGTATCCTTACCAACTATACCTAAATCTGCAACTCCCTTTTCAACGTATGTCACGACGTCACTAGGTTTAACGTGAATATATGTTATATGGTTTTCTTCATCTGTAAATATTAATTTTCTAGAATCCCTATCTATCCATTTCTCCATATTTAAAACCTGAAGTCTTCTATAGATGTCTTTTTCTATTCTTCCCTTTGCTATTGCTATTGTTAAATTGTCCATATTTCCCTCTCCTATCTGTTAATAGCTTCCATTAATGCGTCAAAGTAAATTGTAAATCCTATCGCAGGAACTCTTCTTCCAAAAGATTCTGTCAACTGATCGTATCTACCACCGCTTAGTATTTCTTTATATAAATTTCCAAAGTATCCCTTCATCATTATTCCATCGTAGTAATCAAGTTTTGATACCATTGATAAATCAAATAATGTGTATTTATCTAAATCTTCCTTTGATATTAAAGTACTTATTGTGTTAAGCTGTTCTATACCTTTTTTCATTCTGTCGTTTGTGAAGTATTTATTAGCTTTTTCTGTTACCTCTGCTAAAGTACCTCTAATAGTTAAAATATTTAGCATAAGCTCCTTTAGCTCATCTCTTATATCTAAGCTATTTGCAAATACCTCTAATTCTGGTTTATTTTTTCTATATAGTAGCTTTTTAAATTCTCTTTCTTTTTCTTCGCTTATATTTAATTCTTCTACAAATCCGTCTATATAATTTCCACTACCTATTTCAAGTAAAAATTTATCTGTAAACTTTCTAAATATATTAAATGCTAGGTTTACTACTTCTCTATCTGCTTCTATTGATGGTTCTCCTAAATATTCACATCCGAATTGTCTACATTCTATAATTCCATCGTTGTCTTTTCTATTTTTATATACTGTTGAATGGTAAAATAGCTTTAAGCTTAGATCGTCTTCCCATCTAGGAATTAAGCTCTTCATAAGACTTATAGTTATATCTGGTCTTAAAACCATTACTTTATTGCTTATAACCTTTACCATTGATTTTGTTGATATATTTTTATCTACTGATGTTATTTCATCGTATTCTTCAAATATTTCTGGTTTAATTTGTATAAATCCAGCATCTACAAAAGATGTTTCTATCTTCTTTGTCAATTCATATCTTTTCTTTGCAAAATTTAATTCGTCTTGAATTCTTAAAAATTTCATTTAATCACCTGTATACCTTTCTGTCTGATTTATTTTGATAAAATAAAAAACCATGTAGGCTTTTACCTACATGGTTTAGTGATTTCTCTACCATCATAGACTCAAGCCTTTAAGCTAACACAAATAGGGCTTGCATCTATGAAAAACATTCTTCATATTACAATCCCTAAGAGCTATGATGGTGATGATGATTTAATTTTTCTATTGTAACTATATTAAATTGTCTATCTATTAAATTCATCTTCCCATTCCTCCTAGTTATTTTTTAATCTAATTAAAATTCTGATTATATATTCAACAATATATACTATATTTACCAATTTCTGTTGATACTATAGATAATAATACAAATATTTAGAATTTGCAATAATTTTTTAACTATTTTTAAATATTAATTTTTTTTTATAGTAAAAATCTATACTCTTCTCCATTTAGCACTTCTTCCTTTTGCCACAACTTCAATCTTACCACTCTTTCTCAAGTTGTTGAAAACTCGATTTATTGTAGGCTCTGGTATGTCTGGGCATTGGAGTCTTATGTCGTCTTTTGTAAAATAACCTAATGTTGAATTTACTATTTTTTCTATTCTCTTAGTCTTAGTTTCCTTTTTAATTGCATTTAAATTAAGCTCTTCACCTAAAGTCTTGTATCCTTCTAATACAAATTTCAAGAAATACTCTAACCATTTATTTACATTGTAGTAGAACTTATCTTTATCGTTTTTTCTAGTGAATAAACCTTTAAAGTATATTTGTGTCTTTTCATCGTAAAGTTTTCCTAAGCTCACGTATTTTCCTACTTCATATCCATTTTTATTTAGTAGAAGTACTGTAAGCAATTTAGCCATTTTTATATTATTTTCTGGAAAAGGCGATATCAGTATAAAATCCAAGATAAATGAAGCTATAATTATCAAATTATCTATTTCATTTTCCATAATTAACTTATTGTATTCTGTGCATAAATCCTCTATGTATTTGTCTAATCTGTCTTCAATATTTTTTTTGATCAATATCCCATGGTTGTTAAATGTCTCTTCTCTAAAAAAGTCAGTTTGTAAAAAATCATTTTCCTCAGTTCTATATTTTCCCCCTCTTACTAAAGAAAAACGATGTAAATATCCATGAAGTTCAAGTATTGTCTGTGAACTTATTCTCATATCTTCATAAGCATTATTTACTGTTTTCAAAATATCTTTAAATTCTACTACACTTACCTCTTCCCTAGTTTTTGGTTTTACCTCTCCTGAAAATATTTTTCTAAAATCGTCTTGCTCCAAAAAAACATTTTCACACGAGTCGATAGTAAAATTTAATAGTGCTTCTTCTGTCAATTTTTCTAAAACCTCTTTTGGCTGCTTTTTATAGATAATTTGCTGTCCTTTGCTCTCATTTATAGCTGATAGCATTTTGACAATCTTCATATTGACAGGCATATCTAGCAATTTTTTCCCCATAATATATTCCATAAAATCACTCCAAACCTAAAAATTTGACTTTTTAATATATAATTATCTCATTTTGACTTTATTTTATCATATTTTGGACCTTCTTACAATTTCATACGTTTTTTATCATTTATCTATGTATTTAAAAAACATTTGTTTTTTTGGAAAAATAAATAAAAAAACAAAGTAAAATAATCGAATTTAACTAATTTAATTTATTTTACTTTGTTTTTCTTTATCCTTGTTTATTATAATTTCTTTTTAATATAAAAATTTTTTAATTTGACTTTGTTACAAAATATTCAAAATATTTTCTATTAATTGTCTAAAGATCACAGGTACTTTCTCAAATGAGTAATCTACTAGTATTCTCTCTGTCCATTTATGTGGATCCTTTCCATGTGGACCAAAGCTAAATACAGGCAGATTTAATTTTTTGATTTCGTCAAATGGAATATCGTAATTATAGCCAAGGGAAGGCATATTAGGCTTTAAGTACCTGATTACCTCTTCTGAATCCCTCAAGCTGAAGTAGCTCAAATCAGATAGACCTTTAAAATATCTCTGTGTATTTATTTCTTCATCTAGTTCTTTTTTTGCAAAGCTTTGGACGTTTTCGACTATTTTCTTTACCAAACTGTAATTACTGTCGTCTTCTTTTACACCTACGCTAGGGTAATAAGGTGGAGCGAAAAAGATAACTATCATTGGATCATTTTCTTTTATATACTTGCTTACAAAGTCGACTATCTTACTGCAGACATCTCTTTCATCTAAAGATATATCCTTTAGCCATATTTTTATATTTTCTTTTAAATCTAGTTCAAATTTTTCTCCGTATTTTTTATAAACCTTTTCGTATATTTCATCGAATGTAAATACATTTATGTTTAAGTTTTGATCTATATTTATTTTATTCCCAAGCTCTTCGTATTTTCTTCTAGATTGATTTACTAAATTTATAGTGTTTTCGGCTGATTTTTCACAAAGTGATTTTATCTCATTTACTATTTCAAAAGGTCTCTTTTCAAATACCTGCAAATTATAATACATAATAGACGATTCTGGCATCTGAACGTTGTAGACTTTTTTGCTGTCCTCGTATTTTAGGCAAGTCGGCGGCATCGTGTACTCATTTTCTACCTTCTCGCACAAATCCACATTTAACTCTAGATTTTGGATAATTTGCGAAGATATTAAATTAGTATTAAGTCCGCACATGCTCTCTCCTACATGTACCTCTACTCCAGTTGAATATACTCCTAAAAGCAGTTTGCCACAGCTTCCAGTGTATATATATTTACCGTCATCTCCTGGATAATTTCCAAAGTCTGGCTCAGTGTTTAGTACAGCCACAGGTCTTAAATTTTCCTTTTCTATAATTTGATTTACAAATGGAAGTGCCTTTATAAGCCCCTTAGAATTCGACTCCTCATCTGGAACTGTTACCATAAGTAAATTTCCCTCAAAATCCTCTCTCTCTGAATAATATTCTAAAGTTGCAATCTCCATCGCAACACCCATTTTCATATCCATTATACCCCTTCCAAAGAGATATTTTTGAGATAGCAAATCGTCTCTTGACTCCTGATCTAGTAGTTCTATATTTTCTTCTAGAACTCTAGTATATTCATATGGTTTTAATATAAAGTCTTTAAAATTACCTGCATTTTCTATATCTGCTGTATCTATATGACCTATCAGAATAACAGTTTTATCTGTCTTTTTCTCAGATTTATATAGAGCACATAAAAACGTCCTTCCTAATTCGTCCTCTACGTCTCCGATATATATATTGTTTGGATTTTTTTTGAAATAATCTATCTCCATAAGCTTTTTACTGACTAATTCTATACCATATTTTTCATCTGAAGTAGATGAAATTGTTTTTTCTCTTACTAATTCCAATGTTAAATTTAAAAGCTCTTCTTTTGAATTGTACATAAAAATCCCCCCTGTTTTTTAACTTCATATATATTATATAAAATTTAAATCACTTATCACCAAATAATTTACCTTTTATCAAATCTATTGACATAAATAGCATATTTACCTATAATGACTATAAAAGTATTTTTAGTCAAATAAGAGGTGATTCATTTGCCAAAACGCTATTCAGATCATGAGCGTGAATATATAAAAAAACGTTTAAAGGAAGAAGCAGCAGACTGTATTGCTAAATACGGCATCAAACGAACAACCGTTGATGAAATTGTAAAACGTGTTAAAATTCCTAAAGGGACATTTTATCTTTTTTATCAATCAAAGGAACTACTTCTATTTGATGTTATTTTAGAACAACACGATTTAATTGAACAAAAGCTTTATCAATCCATAAGCCAAATAGACCCTTCAACATTTTCAGCTGATAAGCTTACCGATATTATTTTAGGGTTTTACAAGATGGCTATGGAAATGCCTATTTTAAAAGTACTAAATTCAGATGAAATTGAACTCTTAGCCCGTAAGCTGCCACAAGATATTCTTGTAGAACACTTAGGTCATGACGATACTATGGTTGAACGTGTATTTTCATCATTACCTTTAAAAAAGGACGCAGATACAAAAATATTTAGTGCAGCCTTTCGTGCATTGTATTTTTCTACACTGCATAAAGAAGAAATTGGAGAAGAACAATTCGACTATGCACTGCGTACTTTGATTTACGGCTTAGTAACACAATTTATCTAAAACAAAAGTCCGGTGAGATTACCGGACTAAAAACAACATTTTATTTGACTATTTATTTTAATATAGTCAAATATTTATTTAGGAGGTCGAAATGATTACTGTAAACAATCTTTCTTTTAGCTACACAAAAAAGCCATTTATTAAAAATATGAGTTTTTCTGTTTCTAAAGGAGAAATTTTTGGTTTTTTAGGACCATCTGGTGCCGGCAAAAGCACCCTACAAAAAATACTATTGGGTATGCTCCCCACATATCAAGGCTCTGCAATTGTAAATGGAGTTGAATGTAGTAAGTGCACCAATAGCTTTTACGAAGATATAGGTGTCGACTTCGAGTTTTCAACTATGTATGAAAAATTGTCCGCAAAAGAAAATCTGCAATTTTTCTCATCACTTTATAAAAACACTCCTAGACAAATCGATGAGCTACTTCATATGGTCGGATTAGAAAACGATGCAGATAAACGTGTATCAAGCTATTCAAAGGGTATGAAATCACGTTTAAATTTTATAAAAGCATTGCTACACGATCCAAAGCTTATATTTCTCGACGAGCCTACTAGCGGTCTTGACCCGACAAACAGTCGTTTAATGAAAGACATTATCTTATCAGAAAGAGATAAGGGAAAGACCATTCTTTTGACAACCCACAACATGCAGGATGCTACAGAGCTCTGTGATAGAGTTGCATTTATTGTAGATGGAGAAATATTAGCACTTGATAGCCCTCACAATTTGATTATGTCAAAAGGAGCAACTAAAGTAACATACACATGGATTGAAGATACAGAACATACTGCAAGCTGTTCTCTTGAGAATATATCATCTGATAAAACTCTAAAGGGACTAATAACAGAGAATCGTCTACAGTCAATCCACAGTAGCGAACCGACGCTTAACGATATTTTTATTGATATTACTGGGAGGACATTGCTATGAGATTAGGTCGTTTGATATCATGGGATATAAAGCTTCAAACAAAATATGGATTTTATTTACTTTATGGAATTTTGACAGTTTTATATATTGTAATACTATTTATCTTGCCGGAGACAATACGGGAAAAAGTAGCTTCACTACTTATTTTTTCTGATCCAGCAGCTATGGGATTGTTTTTTATGGGGGCGATTATTCTATTAGAAAAAAGCCAACGAATTCCCTGTGCTTTTGCAGTATCTCCAATAGATGAAACTGAATACATAATTTCTAAGGTTGCCTCTCTATGCGTAATCGCCTTGATTGTAGCAACTATATTAGAAACTTGTGTAGAAACCTCAAATTTGGCTTATATGTTATTAGGAACCATGCTATCTAGTATAATATTTACTTTGCTTGGAATTATAATTGCGACAAAAATTACTAGTTTAAATCAATTTATATTGTGTACTGTTCCTATTGAAATAATTGGTTTTGTTCCTGCTGTATTGCATTTATTCGATATATCTTACTATGATGTATTCTATGTATATCCACCTAATGTCTGTATCGATATGATAGCAGGTAATGCCTTTTCACCTATAGGATTGCTATTTACAGTTGTATTGATTTATGTGTTGTTTATTATAGCTAGAAAATGTGTTTCTAGGATGTTAAAAAGTATAGGGGGTGTAAGTCTATGAGAGCAATACGAGTGAGTTTTTTGCAGATGCTGTTATTTATACGACGTGATATGATTTTATTTGTAGCTTGCTTTGCCCCGCTTATGGCTGGTATAGCATTTAAATTTATAATACCTTTTGTCGAAAAAACATTAGTGAATTGGACAAGTATAAACTCAATTTTATCGCCATATTACGGAATTTTTGACTTGTTTTTCTCTATGATAGCTCCTACAATGTTTTGTTTTATAGCTGCTATGGTTATATTAGAAGAACGCGATGATCACATTCAAAGCTATTTATTTATCACTAGATTAGGAAAAATAGGTTATTTAATATCTCGTATTTGTATTCCAGCTGTTATTGCATTTGCTATTACAGTTCTATCGCTTGCGATTTTTAAGCTCACAGCTTTATGCTTTACTGAAATACTATTTCTCTCCATATCAGGTACGCTACAAGGTATTATAATTGCACTTATTATTGTGACATTATCGACAAATAAATTAGAAGGAATGGCAGTAACAAAATTATCTACACTTACTATTTTAGGAATTTTAGGACCGTATTTTCTTCCATCTAATGCACAATACGTTTTATCGTTTTTACCATCCTTTTGGATAGCAAAATCAATTTATGATAAAGAATTAATTTATATGATTTTATCTATTTTTATATCAAGTGTATGGATTTTTATTTTACTAAAAAAATTCAAGAAAAAAATATTATAATTTAAAAATATTAGCTATTTTTACAAAAAAACTATTAGATAATAAAGTCTTTACTATCTAATAGTTTTTATTCTCTTTGTTATTAAATTTATTTATTTTCAGCTTCTTTTTCTGCCATTTCTTCTTCTAATATCTTCTTTTGAAGTGCCTGCATATGTCTTATTATATAAAAATCTATATCGTCGTTGTCACTGTCAAAGTCCCAGTGCATTTCTAGCATACGTATACTTCTATAGCAAAGACCTGCATTTCCCTGCAATTTAAAATCTATTAAATCGAATAACCAACATTCTCTAGTGTTTACATCCCACAAATCGTGTTTTTTTATGTAATCATCTAGAATTTTTCTGTACTTCATCAATGTCATATTGTCAATTGTCACATGTTCCATAAAAACATGGTATTTTTTACCTCTAGCCATTTATTTAGCCCCCCTAAAATCAACTTCAGTTTTATATACTAAAAAAATTTTATTTAAAAATCATTAAATATACTACCACTTAACAAGATGCTTATTGTATTCTACTAAATAATCATCCATCAAATCTATGAAAGTTTGGTATTTATATACGTCTTTAGCTTCTACCTTTTCGCCTTTTCTAAGTGATGTGAAATAAGTACAACTCATTTCTGAAATGGCATGTCCCATAGCTAATGTAAGTCTTTCTGCAAGAGTAGGACTGATTCCTACTGAATGTATAGTAACTCCTGCTGGTAATAATCTTAAAATCTTAGTATGGAAAAGGTAATCCATAAAACGTCCTTCTGGAACGAAAATTAAAGAATCGACGATTTCATCGAAATCTACATCGTATAAATCTAGCTTCCAAGTACTAAGTATTCTATAAGCCATTTCTTTTTCTAGTGGTACTACTCTTTGTTCTGCTTCTGTATAGTATATATATACCTCTGCTTCTTTGCTTGCCTTTTGTGAATAAGGTTTTATTATTTGTTCATTTACAATAATTCTTATTTTGTCTTCAAGACTTGTATTTTCCTCAAACTCAAAATTAAATTTGCCTTCTTCATGTTTATGTTCCATCTAATTTCCCCCATTTATATAAGTATATAACAATATTCAGATA
>NZ_JBJDXL010000462.1:0-2619 GCF_051866655.1 Intestinibacter sp. | reverse complement strand
ATCTCCCTTATGCATATCGATTATATGCTTAGTTATTGTCAGTCCAAGTCCACTACCACCTTTAACCTCTGTGTTTTCATCTACTATTTGGTTGAACCTATCAAATATAGCTTTGTAGTATTTTTCGTCTATACCTATACCTGTGTCTTCTACTGATATTTTCACTTTATCATCTAAATCCTCGATATTGACTTTTATAGTTCCTCCTTTTGGAGTGAATTTTGATGCATTACTCAAGAGATTTACGATACATCTCTCAATTTCATACCTGTCGCATTTTATAATTTTTTCTTCTGTATCTGTATCTATAATTAAGTTTATTCCATTTGATTCTATTGCCTCTTTTAGGGATAGTGCTGTTTCCTCAACTAAATAGACTATATTTTCTTCCTTCACATTTATTTTGTATTTTCCATTTTCAATTTTAGTCGTGTCTATTATATTGTTTATTAGATTTAGTAGTCTCTTGATATTCTTATTCATAACCTGCATGTATTCTTCTAGCTTCTCCTTTGGCACACCCCTATGAGATTTATTTAAATTTGTAATCAACTGTTCTACTGAGCTTATTACATTTAATGGAGTCCTCAATTCATGGGACAAGTTTATAAAATAATTATTTTTATTTCTCTCTACTTCTATTATTTTATTTAGAAGCTGATTGCTCGTTTGCATTTGCTTACTAAGCGCTCTAGTTCTTATTTCTACGAGATAATCTAATCTCTTTACCTTTTTAGTATGGATATAAATCATAAGCAAAATTATAAAAATGTACACTACAATTGCTTCCTTGCTTTTCCATATAGGAGGTTTTATTGTAAAACTTACTTTGCTCTCTTTTCCCATGTTTCCATTTTGACTTCTAGCTTTTATTTTGAATGTATATCTACCAGGAGATAATTTATTAAATATAATTTCATTTCCATTAACCTGAACCCATTCCTCTATCAATCCTTCTAGCTTATAATAAAACTTCAAATTATTATTAGTTTTATACTCTGGGAAAAAATATTTTATCCTAAAAAAATTCTCATTGTACTCAAACTTCATTCCATCTATATTTTTATATTTTTCTCCATTTACATCAAAATTCTCAAATATAACCTTTGGCTCATAAGAAGAATTCAAAATATCCTCTGGTTTGAAAATATTCAAGCCCTTTATTCCTCCAAATACGAACTCACCTTCTTTAGTTTTATAATGTGATTTTTCATTAAATTCATTACTTTGCAAACCATCTGTACTACTTAAATTATTAAATTTACATGTTTTTAAATCGAACTTAGAAATTCCGTTGTTGGTGCTCACCCAAGGATTTCCATCATTATCTATTAATAATCCATAAATCGTATTATTTGACAATCCATCTTCATCCGTGTACCTTGTAAATATCTCTCTAGACTTATTAAATTTAACTAATCCTTCACTCGTCCCTATCCACAATATATCGTTATATTCAGATATACATTTTATATTAGCTATTTCCTCATAATCAGAGGATTTGTAAACCTTAATAAATTTATCGTCAATATTTATTTTTATCAAAGACCCTGCTACAAAATTGCCAAGCCAGTATAAACCATCTTTATCTTGATAAATCTCTTGTATGCAGTTGTCTGTCACACCTGCTCTTTCTAAATAGTCCGTAATATCTATAATCTCATCGTTTTTAATATCTAAAATATTTAAACCATCTTGAGTCCCTATCCACAAATATCCATCGCTAAATAATAAACTCTTTATATTGTTATTCGTCAAACCCTCGTTCACAGTATATTTTTTTATTTTCATAGTATTTCTATCTATTTGATTAAGTCCATAATTAGTACCAACCCATACAGTATCTTCATGCCCTTCTATAACTCTTACTGAATTATTGGTCAATTTATAATCGCCTTCTCCTCCATAAATCGCCTTGTATTTATCGTTTTTTCTATCGATTATATTCAATCCTTCATCTCTCGTTCCTACCCATAAATTCCCATCTACATCCTCATAAACTCCATGTATTACATTGTCAGTTAAGGAATTTTTATCGATGGGATCGCTCTTATAGTGTATTATCTTATTATTAGGATCAAACAAACTTATACCTGTATATGTACCTACCCATATCAATCCATGGCTATCCTCCATAAGGCTGTATACACTGTTGTTTATGAGACTATTTTCATCATAGCTTTTATTTTGATATGAGTAAAATTTATCGTCCCCTAAGTACTTGCAGATACCTTTCTCTGTACCTATCCAAATAGTCCCATTTCTATCCTGTATCATGCTGTTAGTCGTATTGGACGGTATAGAAAATTCATCATCTTCATTATGGTAATAATCAATTACCTCATTCGTTCCATTTTCATTTATGATTATTTTTTTTAATCCGTTGTTTTTTGTAGATACCCAAATACTATTTTCGTCATCGATTAAAATCGAATTAATCCCATCATTTTCTATAGAATCCTTTGAAATATATTTTGTCTCCTCTAAAGTATTTTTATTTAATCTGATTAGGCTTTTATTTGTACCTACCCATATATTTTGAAAATTATCTTCCTTTATAACCACTATATCTTCTTCATTAAAAATACTCTTTTTGTCTAAAATTTCATCTAAATCACC
>NZ_JBJDXL010000461.1:0-2626 GCF_051866655.1 Intestinibacter sp. | reverse complement strand
GGATGTAAATATTGTTATGCACTTTATTCACATAATTATATGAATTCAAATCAATTTTTTGATGATATATATGTAAAAATTAACATAGTTGAAAAATTAGAGGAGGAGCTTAGAAAATCATCTTGGAAAAGAGATGTTATAAATATAGGTGGCGTAACTGATAGTTACCAAAAAGCAGAGCAGAAATATAAGCTCATGCCAGAGATTTTAAAGCTTATGATAAAGTACAAAAATCCATGTATTATTTCCACAAAATCGGATTTAATTTTGAGAGATTTTGATTTAATCGAGGAGCTTTCAAATATCACATATGTAAATGTCGCTGCGACAATAACAGCAGTGGATGAAAGTATCAGGCGAAAAATCGAGCCAAATGGAGTTAGCTCTAAGAGAAGGTTTAGAATGTTGAAGGAGTTTTCAAAAACTAATGCATCTATAGGTGTTCATGCGATGCCGATAATTCCATATATAACTGATACAAGAGAAAATATAGAAGGATTGTATCAAGGGGCGAGAGATTGTAATGCTACTTATTTGTTGGCACAAATATTGAACTTGAGGGGACCTACAAAATGGAATTTTTTGAATTTCTTAAAATGTGAATATAGAGATATTTATCCAAGGATAGAGGAGCTTTACAAATATGGAAGAGTAGATTTAGATTATAGCAAGAGCTTATATAGTATGATTGGAGAGATTATAGCAAAGTATGGTGTCAGTAATAATTATAAAAGCTATATGAATAAAATATTGAATAAAAATGTAAGTCAGCAATTATCGTTTTTTTAAGGGAAAGAGGTGGATATTATGAAGAAAAAATTTTTACTAGTATTGATAATGCTAAGCGCAATCATGATGGTAGGGTGCGTAGATGCAGATGTCACTGTGGATTTGGAAAAGAACGGTACAGGAAAGGCTATAATCGAGGTGCTTGGTCCAAAAACTGTATTTGACAATATTCCAGAAGAAAATATAAATGAATTGGGCAAGGATTTTGAAACTGTAGAAAAAATAGCAGATTCAGATAAATCTGGATATAGATTTGCTACTAGACAAGGTAAACTAGAAGAAATTTTTAAAGAAATTACAAATATAGATGCATCACTACAAGAAAATCAGGATTCACAAGATAATTCAAGTAACGTAGAAAATCAAAATTCAAACAGCTCAGTAAATGCAGAGACAGTTTCTACTGAATCAAATAACAACGATTTAGCAAATGAGCTTTACGAAAAATATGTAGATATAAATGAGGAACAAAGCTTGTTTTCAAGTACCTATGATGTGAATTTAAAGCTTAAGGATGCTATATATGGAGAGATGAGCTTTGAGCAAAGAACGCTAATGCATTTACTAGGAGAAACTGCAAATATCGGACTTCATATAAAAAGCCCTATTGAAGCAGAAAACAGCAATGCAACTAGTGTAACAGAAGAGGATGGAAAGCACGTATATAACTGGGAATACACATTAGCTGATGTCCAAAATATAAATTTTTCTGCTAAAATCCCTAACTTCAGAAATATAATAATCGCTGGAGTAGGAATAGCTGTAGTCGTAGTTGGATTAGTAGTGGCTTTAACTAGAAAAAAGAAAGTTTCGTAGATTGAATTATTAGTTCTACAAAATATGCTAAAATTAAAATAGAACAATTTAGATTATATGGGGGAAGTTTATGGAAAAAATAATGATATTTGGGGCAGGTCAAGCAGGTACTATGATATCATGCTGGATAAGTGCAGACTGCGATGTAGTAGGTTTTATAGATAACAATGAAAAAATGTGGGGACAAATCAGAGCAAATAAGAAAATATACTCTCCACAAGAAGCGATTGAAATATCACCAGATATTATAGTGATCACTGTTTTAAATAGAGAAGGCTCAGTAAAAATAGAATCTCAGCTTAAAGATATGGGCTATAAGGGCCAAATATTTAATATAAATCAGCTTAGAGATTATATAGATATAAGATTGTCAGCGCTTAGACTTATATCGGACGATATCAAAGAAAAAAATTTATCAGGAGAAGTAGCAGAATTAGGTGTATATAAAGGAAAATTTGCAGCTGAAATAAATAGATTATTTCCAGATAAGAAAATTTATCTATTCGATACTTTCGAGGGATTCTCTGACAAGGATATTGAAACTGAACAAAGCAATGGATATTCTAGAGCAAAACAAGGCGATTTTTCAGATACTAGTATAGAGCTAGTTAAGAGCAAGCTGCCTTATGTAGATAATGCTACTTTTGTAAAAGGGTATTTCCCAGAAAGTGTGACTTTTGAATTACCAGAATTTTGTCTAGTTAGCTTAGATACAGATTTATATGAGCCTACATATGAAGGGTTGAAGGTATTTTATCCTAAGCTTGTAAAGGGTGGAGTTATTATAGTCCACGATTACAATAGCACACAATTTTCTGGAGTAAAAAAGGCAGTTAAGAGATTTTGTGAAGAAGCAGATGTATCTGTGTTGCCACTTAGCGATATGCATGGATCTGCTGTTTTAATTAAATAAGGAAATGTTAGAGGCTGGAGTTTTAAATTCCAGTCTTTGTTTTTTGTTAGTGAAAAATATGATATTTATTGAACGATTTTCGATATAACTACAAATCGTTTTAAAGCG